>NZ_QUGV01000018.1:57019-112852 GCF_003479205.1 Parabacteroides sp. AF17-28
TAGCCTTTTAGCAATCAAATTGCATGCTTTCCGGAATGACCTTGGCGGCTTGTTCCGTCCGGTGTCAAAGTGAATGGCTAAAACCGTGAAAAGAGTCAATCCAAAATCGATCAAGATTGCGGACGAAATAGAAAAGTGCGCAAAAAGGGGGTTGTTGTAATTTTTTATCCGATTGTGTCAATCACTTGCAGGGGAGTTATTTAAAAGTTTTTGGATATTCTCGAATGAGAGTGAAGATATAAATCGTATATTTAGTCGCTGAACCATAAAACAATATCGTATGAAGTCTATCTTTTTAGCATTTACAATCTGTCTGCTCTCTCAAACACTCGATGCAAGTGTGAAGATTTATGTCTCTCCGCGTGGAGATGATGGCAATACCGGCTCTTTGCATCAACCTTTGGCCACTTTTGAAGGCGCCAGGGATAAAATCAGGGAGTTACGTCTTGATAAGCAGATTACGGATACGGTTTTTGTGGAAGTACAATCCGGAACTTACTATATTTCTCACGCATGGATGCTTACCGGAAAAGATTCCGGAACACCGCAGGCACCGGTGATATTTCGTGGCGATGAAAATGACAGGCCGGTTGTGTGCGGAGGAAAGAAAACGGATCGTTTTGAGGAAGTGACACCCGGGCTTTGGCGTGTTTATATTCCTGAGGTTGCACATTTAGGATTCTATTTCGAACAATTGTATGTGAATGGCCAGCGACGTTTCCGGGCGCAGACCCCTAATAAGGGCGAGTTTGTGAAAGTGAAAAGAATAGAGGAAACGGTTCTGGATGCTTCCGGTTCACAAGGCCCTACTTTTGCCGTACAGAAAATGGTAGTATCGGAGGAATATTTGCCAATCCTGAATGATATCGATAAAAGTGAATGGAATGATGTCCTGATGGTTTTTTATCATAAGTGGGACAATACCCGTAAGCGGGTTGAACATATCAATGCCCTTGATTCGACTATATGTTTTACCGGTGAAGCCATGCGTGTTTATAATAAGATCGACAGCCAAAGTCTTTGTGTCGTGGAAAATTATCGGAAGGCGTTGGACAGTCCGGGCGAGTGGTTTCTGCAACGCGACGGGTATCTGTATTATATCCCTTTACCGGACGAAACGATTGAGGATACGGAATGTGTATATCCTGTTACCGATAAACTTCTAACTATAACCGGAGACGAAGGAAGGGCAGTTTCTTCTGTCCGATTTGAAAATATCTGTTTTGAAGCGACTGCCTATCGTACGCCGCCGGAAGGAAATGAACCTATGCAGGCGGCTGCCGGTATAGATGCTGCCATTATGCTTGACTATGCCAATAATATTGAGTTTGTCAATTGCGATATAGCCCGTACGGGACAGTATGCCATTTGGTTCCGTAAGCATTGTTCCTATTCCAAGGTGGAACATTGCTATCTGTATGATTTAGGAGGAGGCGGTGTTAAAATAGGGGATTATTCTTCGCCTGAATTTATAAAGACAGGGCAGGGGGAGACTGCTGCCACCCATCACATTACTGTGCATAACAATATCATACAGCATGGCGGATATGTGTTCCCCTGTGCGGTCGGAGTGATTATCTTTCATGGAAGCGATAACACTGTTACCCACAATGATATTGCCGATCTCAGATATACGGGCGTTTCCGTCGGTTGGATATGGGGCTATGCGCCGAGTCCGTCCAAACGCAATAAAATCGAATTTAACCGCATTCATCATCTTGGATGGGGAGAGTTGAGCGATATGGGAGGTGTATATACGCTTGGCGCTTCGGAAGGAACAACAGTGAGCAATAACGTGATTCATCATATCCATTCGTTTACTTATGGCGGCTGGGGATTATATACCGACGAGGGCTCTTATGGGGTCTGTATGGAGAATAACCTGGTGTATAAGTGTAAGAGCGCTGGTTTCCATCAACATTACGGGAGGGAAAATGTGATCCGGAACAATATTTTTGCATTCAACTTGCTTTCACAAATGCAACTTACACGCCCGGAAGAACATTTATCCTTTTCGTTTATCAACAATATTATTTATTTCGGCAAAGGTCTTTTGTACATGGATAAAGGAAGTGACTCATGGCTTAAGGCCCAAACCGTCATCGACCGGAACTGCTATTGGGACCGGCGTGCCCCGCAGCCGGATTTTCATGGATTGAGCTTTTCCGACTGGAAAAAGTTAGGGAAAGATAAGCATTCAATAATTGCAGATCCGTTATTTGTTAATCCCGATGCATTCGATTTCAGGTTTAGTAATCCCCGTGTGGCAAAGAAAATAGGTTTTAAGCCTTTTGATTATTCTCGTGCAGGGGTATATGGCGATCAGGAGTGGAAAATGAAGGCTGTGTTGACGGATGAGTTGAAGGAACAGTTTGACGCCTTGCCTGTTTACCAGTAAACGGCTACGTAAACAAAATGTTAAATCATGGACCTGCGGGCGGCATTGTAATATCTTTTGCTTTTCTTTGCAACAATTAAGAGGAGATGATAGTAGAGAAGAAAATATCGCCATATAATTTTGAGGATATATATGTTTCCTATTTTTCACGGATGAAATATTTCGCTTTGGAATATGTATTGTCTGAGGAAGATGCGGAAAATATTGTGCAGGATGTGTTTACCGAACTGTGGGAAAAGAAAGAAATACTTACTTATAATATCAATCTGGTCGCATTCCTTTTTACTTCGATTAAAAATAAATGCATCGATCTGTTGCGCCATCGGGTTGTTGTGCAAGAAGCTGTCAGCGTGATGCAAGAAGAGTATCAGGCAACTTTGCGTGTGAAGCTTGCTTCTCTGGAATTGTTTGACCAATCTATGCTTTTGGAACAAGATATTGAAAGAATTATTACGGAGGCAATAGATTCATTGCCCGAAAAATGCCGGGAAATATTTATTAAAAGTAAAATAGAGGGAAAGAAGCAGAAAGAAATAGCCGAAGAACTGAATATATCGCTTAAAACAGTTGAAAACCAGATGAATATTGCCTATAAGAAGATCCGGGTCGAATTAAAAGATTATCTCCCCTTGCTGATATTTTTATTTGCTAATTAAAAAAGGCATTAACTTCTTTGGGGGTTTTTGCCTCTTGATTCGTTTATTAGAGACAAAAGCGGAAAATATGAACGAACGAATATATAAATACTTTTATGAAGAACTTTCCCCGGAGGAGCGTTTATCCCTGTTGCATGATGTTGAAGCGTGTGAGGACCTGAAAAGGCAATTTGCCGAATATCAGAATCAATATGCTTTGCTGAACTTGGGGCTTCAGATGCAAAACAAGATAATGGGCAGGCAGAAATTCGATCAGTTCATTTTGCAGAAACAGCGTTATAAGGTACGGAAGCAATGGTTCCGTAGGATAGGATATGCTGCGGCGGTATTAGTCTTGATCATTTCTTCAAGTCTTTTGACCTATTGGTCTATGCGGTCGGAACTGTCTGATGATTTATCGGCAAATGTGATGAACACCTTGTACACTCCTGCCGGACAACGGGCGCAATTAGTGTTGCAGGATGGAACGGAGGTTTGGTTGAATGCGAAGTCGAAATTAACTTATCCGGCCCGGTTTACAGGTGAAAAAAGACAAGTAGAGGTAGAAGGAGAAGCATTCTTTAAAGTGGCAAAAGATCCTTCCAAACCTTTTATTGTTTCTACGCATGATGTTAACATGAAGGTCTTAGGCACTCAGTTTAATGTCTATAGCTATCCGGAAGCCGGATATGTGCAGACCAGCTTATTGGAAGGTTCTGTCCGTGTGTCCTTTTCGGGTAAGGATAGCGAAGGGATTCTTTTAAAGCCGGACCAGCAGGTGACTGTTTCAAATGGCAAAATGAAAGTTGAAAAGATCCGCTTGCAGGATCATTTTCTGTGGCGTGATGGTATTTATGCTTTCGAGAATGAGCCTTTGATTGATATATTGAAAAAGATGGAACTTTATTATGATGTGAAGATCATCATAGAGGATACTTCCTTATTCAAAGAAACCTATACCGGTAAATTCAGGCAACGCGATAGCTTGGACGATGTATTCCGTGTATTACAACAGATACGGAAATTTAAAGTGGAAAAAGATATTGAACGAAATACAGTGACCTTAAAAAAATAGCATGTCAAACATTAAAATTTATAGCCTATGATGAAAGAACAGTAGAATAAAAAACAAAAGCGGCAGAAGCTACCAACAACTGCCGCCGGAGTTAAAGCAAACACAAGTCGTAATTTTTAGTATTCACTTTAAACTGTAAGCAAATGTACATAAAAACTTTGTTATATGCCTTTATTGTGCATAATAAACACATTAAAAATATTGTAAGGATTATGAGGATATCACTTTTCTTATTGTTTGTATGTGTGTGCCAGCTGATGGCAGAAGAGGCTGGAGCTCAAAATGTTGGGATCAAACTCAGCCGGAATAGCATGACGATTCGTCAACTAATAAAAGAAATCGAAGCACAAACTGATTATTTGGTGGTGTTTAGAAATCAAGATGTGGATGTCAATAAAGTAATTTCATTCAAGCAACAAAAAACGAAAGTTTCGGATCTTAATAAAATCTCTCTGGAAGATGTGCTCAAAAATTCGTTTGAAGGAACAAATATAAAATATGTATTTGATGGTTCTTACATATTATTTTCTCCTAAAGATGGGGTGGAGCTTATGTTATCCGGTGCACAGCAAAAAAATATTGTTTCAGGTACGGTTACTGATAATCGTGGCGAAGCAATTATAGGCGCAAATATTGTAGTCAAAGGAAGTACGTCTGTTGGGACCATTACCGATGTTGATGGGAATTTTTCTATGCAAGTACCCGATAAAGCTGTTTTGGTCATATCATATATTGGATATTTGTCACAAGAAATAGAAGTGAAGGATAGACGCCCTATACGTGTTGTACTAATTGAAGACACACAAGCCTTGGAAGAGGTTGTCGTAATTGGTTACGGAACCGCGAAACGTCGTGACTTGACTGGGGCTATTGCAAGTGTGAAAGCAGAAAAAATGGAAGTGGAGGCTCCTCGCGATATAACAGATCTTATGCGTGGAACAGCTGCCGGTTTGAATGTTGGAATGTCGACATCTGCAAAGGGAGATTTGACACCTCAAGTGCGTGGAGTAAATACATTGACCGCAGGATCGAGTCCGACGATTGTTGTAGATGGGGTTATTTATTATGGTTCTTTGTCTGATATAAATACCAATGATGTGGCGAGCATTGATGTTTTGAAAGATGCAAGTTCTGCTGCTGTATATGGTTCGCAAGCTGCTAATGGGGTTATTGTGATTACAACAAAGAAAGGTAAAGGTAAAAAGGATGGTTCCGCGACTGTTACTTTTAATGCAAATGTAGGTTTTGTTCAATCTGCAAATCAAATGCCTATTTTGGACGGTGAAGGATATTTAAAATACAGGCAGGATTATCAAATGGGAAATAGTTCAAGTGACTACTTGACGAAATATCCCGAAATTTATACGAGCCCTTTTAAGTTGGACGGAACAGGTGTTAATCCTTTAGATTGGTATAATTATAATCAAAAAATGCCGGTATCATCTGTTTCAGATGAGGAACTGACACGTGCATGGCTTTCCAGATTACAACTTTATACGCCGGAAATTGATAACTATATAGCAGGAATAGAGACAAACTGGGCCGATCTTGTTCTTCATAAAGGTTTACAGCAGGATTATACGGTAAGTGTATCTAATCGGACGGATAAAGTAAACTACCATTGGTCGTTAGGTTATGTAGATCGGAATGGTATAATAGTAGGGGATGATTATAAGAATCTTCGTACTCGGTTGAATCTCGATTCTAAGATAACAAATTTTCTAACGATTGGGATGAATGCTAATTTTGCTATCCGGGATGAAAGTTCACAATCGGTAGACTGGAAAGCAATGGCAAAAAATTCACCTTATGCATCTAATAATTTAGACGATATTGAAAGCCTGTACCGCTATTATGTGGCAGGAGACAATATGACAACGAACCCTTTGTATCCGCGTGAATACAGAGATCAAACAAAAAAATATTATTCATTGAATGCAAATTTATATGCAAAAGTTCAATTACCCTTTGGCATTGAATATCAGTTGAATTATACTCCTTATTTGCAGTGGTATCATCGATTTTATCATCAATATGCGGATAGTGAGGTCGAAACTAAAGGGGGAACATCTGAACGTCAGCACGATATTAAGTCGCATTGGACTGTAGATAATATACTCCGGTGGAAAAAGGAATTTAATAAAGAACATAATTTAGAGTTGACTTTATTGGCTAATGCTGAGAAAAAAGAAACTTGGTCAACTATTGCATCAACTTATGATTTTAATCCGAGTGATGTTTTAGGATATCATAATCTGTCTTCAGGTTTAAATCCAACCAATCAAAGCTCTGATACATATTGGACAGGGGATGCTTTAATGGCACGTGTTTTTTATTCCTTTCAAAATAAATATATGTTGACAGCTTCGGTTCGTCGAGATGGTTATTCTGCATTCGGCATTAATAATAAAAGGGCTACTTTTCCATCTGTTGCACTTGGGTATGTTTTTACATCGGAGAAGTTTATGGAAGGAGCAAACCGTTGGCTAAACTATGGAAAACTTCGTTTTTCTTGGGGACAGAACGGAAATCGTGATATCGGTCAATATGCTGCATTATCTAATATGAAAACGAATCCTTTGACTTATATTGGGACGGACGGCACTGTTTACACTTCGACTTATATTTATGTAAATACAATGGCTAATAATAATTTACGATGGGAACGGACAGAGTCTTATAATTTAGGATTGGATTTTTCTTTATTCAATGATATTATTGGTGGTTCATTAGAAGTTTATTCAGGAACAACAAAAGACTTGTTGGTAGAACGTTCTTTGCCAAGCATAACAGGCTTTGCTAATGTTACGGCAAATTTAGGAAAGCTTAGAAATAAAGGGTTGGAATTGACATTGAATGCAAATATTTTTAGGCAGGATAATTTTGAATGGTCTGCCTCTTCAACGTTTTCCATGAACAGAAGAAAGATTGTTACACTTTATGGAGATATGGAGGATATTTTGGATGGTAATGGAAATGTAGTAGGAAAAAAAGAATCGGATGATCCGAATAATGAGTGGTTTATCGGACAAGATCCGGATCGGATATGGGCCTACGAGCGTTTGGGTGTATGGCAGTTGGGAGAAGAAAAAGAGGCTGCAATTTATGGTTGTAAACCTGGTGATTTTAAATATAAAGATCAAAATGGAGATGGAGTTATGAATACAGAGGATAAGGTATTTCAAGGATACAAAACACCTCGTTATCGTTGGTCTATGAGAAATGATTTTACGATACATAAGGATTTTACAGTATCTTTTACAATGTATTCTTACTTTGGACATTATGGCGCATTTAACGAAGCTGCAAATTATAATAGTGGCTCTCCTTACAAATTTTCATCCTATGATATGCCTCGCTGGACCAAAGATAATCCGACCAATGATTATGCAAGAATCAGTTCTTATAATGCGGGAACTAACTGGGTGAAAAAATCTTTTTTACGTTTGGATAATGTTTCCGTTTCATATAATGTACCTAAACACTTCCTGCAGAAGTTTTCAGTTCAAAGTATGAGATTGACTCTTACGGCCCGTAATGTTGCTGTTTGGTCTCCTCATTGGACTTTCTGGGATCCGGAAAATGGCAGTTTGTCTCCGAGATCGTTTAATTTGGGTATAAACTTTACATTATAATTTTAAACAGAATAGATTATGGAAATTAATAGATATAAAATGAAACTTTTGGTTTGTGCCGCAATATCGCTTTTTGGATGTAGTGATGGTTGGCTGGATACAAAACCATTATCAATCTATACTCCCGAAAATTCATATGTTGATGCTGCTGGATTCGAATCGGCTTTAGGAGCATGCATGAGGAATATTGTTAGTGAATTTTATGGTGATGGAGCACCTATAGTAACAGAAATGATACAATCGGATATCTGCGTGGACGGAACAACCAATAAGACCGGGCCACAACAAGATATGGATCAAGCTCTTCTTCCAAGTGCAAAATTAACAGGAACAGATTATACGCAGGTTGGTTGGTTTTGGACTTACACTTATAATGTTGTTAAATATTGTAATACGGTTATTTCTCGAATAGATGATATTGAATGGCAAAACCCAGAGGATCGTAATCATATATTAGGGTCTGCTTTTTTTCATCGAGCTTATCGTTATTATAGAGCTGTACACCAATTTGGGAACGTGCCATTCTTGGATGAAGAGCTTACAGAACCTAAAACAGATTATTATTCGAGCGATAGATGGAGCATTTTAGAGCGTCTATATTCTGATATGGAATTTGCTTATAAATGGGTACGTGTTGAAGCTGAACGAGGAAAAGTAAATAAAGATGCTTGTGGGGTTTTGTTGATGAAAATATGTATGAGTTTAGGAAAGTTTGATCGGGCTATTGAAATAGGAAATGAAATTGTAGCCAATCATCCTTTAATGACAGAACGTTTTACATCGAACAAAAATAAGACTCGAACAAATCTGATGCATGACTTACATAGTGTGGAAGCCAAGTTGGATATGAGTAATACAGAGGGGATTTTTTATACTTCTTCTTATCCGGATATAGACGGTTCTGTACGTATTTATACAATGAGGTGCGGGGTCCCTTCTTGGAACACAGGGGGCCAGGGAACTATAACACCTGATGGAAAAACGGGTACTGCCTGGAATGTTTCGGCCATAGCAGATGATGTACGTGAGGATCCGGATTTGGATATTAATCGTGTGTATGGGCGTGGTACAGGTAAAGCGAGACCGACCAATTATTTTCAATATGAGATTTGGGGTGAGAAAGAAAAAAATGATTTGAGAGGGGTTTATAATCGCGATAGCTGGAGACGAACGGAAGATTTGAAGTATAATAATCCGGATTTAAAGAAATCAGGAAACTCCTGGTATAGGAAAAATCTACAAAAAAATGCGAATATCAGTGTGAATGATTCCATTATGTGTTGGTTTCAATGGCCACATTATAAATTATTTGTTCCCGAGAAAGAAACGGTTACACAATGGTATGGAGGAGAGACTCCCTGGTACATCTATCGATCAGCGGAAGTTTATTTGATGCTGGGAGAATGTTATTACTGGAAAGATATGAAAACTCAAGCTGCAGAAATGTTGAATGTCGTACGTACCCGTGCTGGCGCTGATCCGTTGACGGCTGCAGATATTAATATCGGAGAAATATTAAACGAACGTGCACGAGAATTGTATTATGAAGAATTACGCCATGTTGAATTAGTGCGTATAGCATATACTTATGCAAAATTTGGTAAAACTTGCGAAGTGTTTAATCGTACATATTCATTGGAAAATTTCTCCGGTCCCGGAGGAATTGGTGCGAATGTGAAGGAGCCAGGAGTTAATTTTTGGTGGGATTGGGTAATGTCTAAGAATAATTTCTATAGAGAACATATTACGACTTCGTGGTATACTTATCAGATAAGTGTTCATCATGTTTTATGGCCAATTCCTGAAGAAGCTATTGTGTCGAACGTAAATGGAGTGATTAATCAGAATATTGGTTATCCTGGAGCAGAGAAGAATGCTGAGCTGTTAACAGTTGTTCCTGTATCTCCGCAAATTGAAGGGTATTAATGATTGAATAAGAAATTTATATTAATACATTATGAAGATGAAAAAAATATTATTGTTTCTCTTTTTATTAAGCTTTTGTTCTCTTTCTGCGCAAAAGAAAGGTGAATATAGTAACTATAAAATAGATGGATATAGACCCATATGGTTCGATCTGGGCCAGAAATCCGAATATGGTTCTAAATATTCAGGAGGGCTGGGAACTTATACGGTAAAGCATAACCCAATGGCTATATACTCTCCGGAAACCAATAAAACATTTTTTGTTTTTGGTGGAACTATTGATAAGAATGAGAGGTATCTACTTTGTATGATAGGTTGTTATGACCATGCAACTGGTAAAGTCTGTAAGCCGACAGTCGTTTATGATAAACAAGGCGTAGATGACCCACATGATAATCCTGCTCTTTTGATTGACGAGAAGGGATATTTATGGGTCTATGTTGCAGGACGGGGAAATCATCGCCCCGGATTTATATATAAGAGTGTGAAACCTTATGATATTTCAATGTTTGAATCGACAGGTTTTAAAGATATAATGGCTTATCCTCAGCCTCGCTTGGTGGAAGGACAAGGGCATTTTATGTTTTGTACCCGTTATGATGGTGTTCGGCGATTGTTTTACCGAACTTCTCCAGATGGATTACAGTGGAGTGATTATCATCAGATTGCATCCATTATTCCGGAGGGAGAAAACAAGTCTGGACATTATCAGATTACAGGTCAGTATGGAAATAAACTGGTGACGACTTTTAATCGTCATAAAAACGGAGATTGTGATACTCGTACAAATATGTATTATTTGCAAACAGTAGATTTTGGGAAAACTTGGACTCTGGCCGATGGTACTCCAATTGAGTTACCGATTGTGGATAAAGACAGTCCGTGTCGGGTTATAGATGCTGAATCAAAAGGGCAAAATCTTTATATTAAAGATGTTAATTTTGATAAGAACGGGAATGCAATAGTACTGTATTTAACCAGTTATGGTCATTTACCAGGGCCTAAACATGGGCCTCGCGAATGGTTCGTTGCCTACTGGACAGGTAGAGAATGGGTACAATATCCGATTACGACCTCAACTCATAACTATGATTCAGGAAGCCTTTATGTGGAGGGGGATCTTTGGAGAGTCATAGCCCCGACTGGAGTAGGACCTCAACATTGGGGTACTGGTGGAGAAGTTGAATCATGGATAAGTACGAATGCAGGTAAAACATGGGAAAAAGAGCGTGTATATACGAAAGATAGTCCTCGTAATCATTCGTATATGCGTCGTCCGGTAAATGCGATAGATCCGTTCTATACATATTGGGCAGATGGAAATCCTGATTGTCTGAGTATATCAAACTTTTATTTTGCCGATTCGAAGGGCCATGTTTATCGTCTACCTTATAATATGAGGGAAGAATGGGAAAGGCCTGAATATGTAGATTATGCATCTAATCTATCACATCTGGATATTCAAAATAATGCTCATTTATTTAAGAAGAATTATATTAGGAAGATGATGATTAAAGTAACAGACTGGCAGTTAGAGCACCCTCGGCATAAACAAACGGATTGGACGAATGGAGCTTTTTATGCAGGAGTGTATGCTGCATGGGAGACAACTCTTTCTAAAAAGATATATAATGCAATGATGGCAGTAGGGAATGATTCAACTCAGTGGCAACCCGGGAAACGTTGGTTTCATGCAGATGATATAGCAATCAGCCAGATGTATATTGATTTATATCGTAAAGAGAAGCGTCCTGAAATGTTAAAGGCTACTATTGATGCGTTAGCACGTTTTCAAAAAGAACCTTATCCGACCTCGGGGAAAAAAGATATAATAAAATGGTGGTGGTGTGATGCTTTATTCATGGCACCTCCAACATTAGTAAAATTGGGGATTGTAACAAATGATAATTCGTATTTAGAATATAGTGATAAATGTTTTAAAGAGTGTTATGATTTACTGTACAATAAGAAAGAACATCTTTTTGCTCGTGATTTAGGATATGTTATTAAAGGGACTAAAGAGGATAGAAAGGAAGCTAATGGGAAATTGATTTTTTGGGGACGTGGCAATGGTTGGGTTATGGGAGGCTTGGTCCGCATATTACAAGAATTGCCTGCTAATTATCCGAAACGAAGCTTTTATGAACAATTATTCAAGGAAATGGCTGCTCGTATCGTCTCTTTACAACAGGCAGATGGTTTGTGGAGGGCGAGTCTCCTTGACCCGGAGTCTTATCCAGGAGGAGAAGTCAGCGGTTCTGGCTTTTTCTGCTACGCTTTAGCTTGGGGTGTTAATAGTGGATTATTAAAAGAAGAACTCTATTTGAATGCGGCGAAAAAAGCATGGATTGGATTAAATAGATGTGTAAATGAAGATGGGCGTGTTGGATGGGTACAACCAATTGGAGCGGATCCGAGGAAAAACTTTTCGGCAGATAGTTGGGAGGTTTATGGTTCCGGCGCTTTTTTATTAGCTGGAAGTGAAATGATACATCTGTCTAAGTAATTTTTTAAAGAGAGAGTGTCTTTTGTTTGTGTTATTGCGGACTTGACTCATTAGCTTAATAGTCACAAGTTAATGAGTCAAGCCTGCAATAATATACATCGAAGATTTCTATAAAATTTCTGCCATATTTTCTAATCTCATAGAATGCGACCCCTTTATCAATACATGATACCCTTTCAGCGGATTCTTGCGCAGGGCTTCGATCAGGTCTTCTGTTGTGGCGAAGGTGGCGAAGTCGTTGCCGGCGGCTTTTTGGAAATGTTCGCCGCAGAGGAATACTTTGTCGTAGTTGCCTTCTTTGATGCGGGCGATGACTTCGGCGTGGAGCTCGTCGCTTGTCGGGCCCAGTTCGCGCATGTCACCCAAGATTAATGCTTTGGGGGAAACGAGCATTGCGGCAAAATTGTCCAGGGCGACTTTCATGCTGCTGGGGTTTGCGTTATAGGCATCTATGATCAGTTCGTTCTTGTCGGTTTTTTTGAGTTGCGAACGGTTGTTTGTCGGTTCATAAGCGGCAATGGCACGGCTGATGCGCTCTGCCGGGATCTTGAAGAAGCGGCCGACAGCAACGGCTGCTAACGCGTTGTCCAGGTTGTAACCGCCGATCAGGTGGGTTTCCACTGTGTGGATCTTACCCTGCTGTTTCCACTCGAAGGTCAGATACGGATTGCTGCTGACCACACATCCCCAGGCAAAGGCCGTGTCGTCGGAACCATACGTGACCTGTTCGATCCCTTTGGCGATCTCCGTCAGGTATTTGTTGTCCTGGTTGATGAATATCTTGTTCTTTGTACGGCGTATATAATCGTATAGCTCACCTTTCGTCTTGATTATATTCTCGAATGAGCCGAAACCTTCCAGATGGGCGCGACCGACGTTGGTGATGATGCCGTAGTTCGGTTGTACGATATCCACAAGCTCTTTGATGTCGCCCGGATGGCTGGCACCCATTTCGATCACGGCCATCTCATGCTCATGCGTCAGACGGAGTAAGGTGAGCGGTACACCGATCTGGTTGTTGAGGTTGCCTTCGGTGTAGAGCAGATTGTATTTTGTCGATAAGACTGCCGCCAACAATTCTTTGGTGGTCGTCTTCCCGTTTGTACCGGTGATGCCGATAATGGGACAGCCGATTGCTTTGCGGTGGCGGTGCGCCAATTGCTGTAAAGCCGTCAACACGTCGTCCACCAGGATCGTACGCTCTCCGATGAAATAGTCCGGGTTGTCTATTACTGCATACACGCAACCGGAGGCCAATGCCTTTTCTGCATATTGGTTGCCATCGAATTTCTCACCTTTCAGGGCAAAGAAGATGGAGCCACGCGGACAGTTACGGCTGTCTGTTGTTATTTTCGGATTGTGTATAAACAATTCATAAAGTTCTGAAATAGTCATAGCATATTCTCCTTTGCAAATTCTATAAGAGTTATTTCGCGCAAATGTAGTGATTTAATGTATTTACCTTTATCTTTGCCGGAAAGAAAAATAAGAATGTTGCATAAAACGCTCAATATTAGAGGAACGCTTACCTCGCTCGAAACACCGTTGGTGATGGGAATATTGAATATCACGCCCGATTCTTTCTATGCCGACAGCCGGAAACAGACCGAGGCAGCTATTGAAGAACGCATACAGACGATTTTGTCCGAAGGAGGACAAATAATCGATATCGGGGGATATTCTTCGCGTCCGGATGCGGTGGAAGTTTCACCGGAAGAGGAGATGAGCCGGTTGGCTTTCGCTTTGAAGATATTAAACGTGCATTATCCCGATACGCCTTTGTCCGTCGATACCTTCCGGGCGGATGTTGCCCGCCGGTGCGTCGAGGAATACGGCGTTGCGATTGTCAATGATATTTCGGGCGGCGAGCTGGATCGCGAAATGTTCGATACGGTTGCCCGTTTGCATGTGCCTTATATCATGATGCATATGCGGGGTACTCCCCAGACGATGCAGCAGCATACGGATTATACGGACATGATGGAGGAAATCATGTTGTATTTTGCCGGTAAAGTCCGCCGTCTCCGCCTATTGGGTGTGAATGATATCATCCTGGACCCCGGTTTCGGCTTCAGCAAGACGGTGGACCAGAATTATGCTTTGATGAGCCATTTGCGCGAGTTCGGCGAGTTTGGCCTTCCCCTGCTGGTCGGTGTTTCCCGCAAGAGCATGATCTATAAGTTTCTGGGCGGCACACCCGCCGACAGCCTGAACGGGACAACCGTTCTCAACACTTTCGCCCTGATGAACGGAGCGGATATTCTGCGGGTACATGATGTGCGGGCGGCGGTGGAAGCAGTGAAGATTGTTAATCAGTTGAAACAATAAAACTATGTGGATGAATTTCGGAGTAAAAGACCTGATCGATGTCTTGTTGGTGGCTTTCTTTTTGTATCAGACGTATAAGCTGATGAAGAATTCCGGAACATTAGCTATCTTTAGTGGGGTCGTGTCGTTTATCGTTGTCTGGATTCTGGTTTCCCAGGTGCTGGAAATGCGTCTGATGGGAGCCATACTCGATAAGTTTATCAGTGTCGGTTTCCTGGTGCTGGTGATCCTGTTCCAGGATGAGATACGCCGTTTCTTAGTGGCGCTCGGTTCGCACCGGGGATGGAAATTCCTGGGAAAAATCTTTACCAAGAAGAGCCATGAGAATGAAAACGAAGGGAAATTTATCGCTCCGGTTGTCCTGGCCTGTATGAATATGGCGAAGAAAAAGACCGGTGCCCTGATTTGTATCCAGCAGGATGTGGATCTGACCGTTTACGAGCATACAGGTGAGATGTTCAATGCCGATGTCAATGCCCGCCTGATCGAGAATATCTTTTTCAAGAACAGTCCTTTGCATGATGGGGCGATGATCATCGCCGACAACCGCATCAAGGCGGCAGGCTGTATTCTTCCGGTAGCCCAGAACGCCAACCTGCCGAAAGACATGGGACTCCGCCACCGTTCCGGACTGGGAATGTCGCTCGAGACCGATGCTTTGGTAATCATCGTTTCCGAGGAACGAGGCAAGATATCGGTAGCCCATAATGGCAAGATAGAAGTAAACGTCACAGCTGAAGATTTGCAACAAATCCTGTCGGGAGAGAAAGAAGTGACAAATTATTGTTAAATGTTCTGAAACTGGCAGGTCGGCTTATAAATATTTTGCCGGTTTTGCAAACTCCATATTACATTTTGCCTACTTTTGTACCCGATAACCGTGGTATCAAACTAACAACATAATAATAAAATAGATCTTCCGCTATGGACTTAATGCAAGAGATTATTGCACGCGCTAAAGCAAACAAACAGCGTATCGTTCTTCCCGAAGGAACAGAGGAAAGAACATTGAAAGCTGCCGACCGTTTAGTGGCCGACGGAGTTGCAGACATTATCCTGATTGGCAATCCCGCTGAAATCAACAGCCTGGCTGCTGAATACGGGTTGAACCACATTGGACAAGCTACTATTATCGATCCGAAGAATCACGAAAAGAAAGCCGCTTACGCCGACCTGCTTTTCCAGTTACGTCAGAAGAAAGGAATGACACCCGAAAAGGCTGCCGTTTTAGTAGAAGATCCTTTGTTTCTTGCTTGCCTGATGATTAAATCCGGTGATGCCGACGGTGAAATTGCCGGCGCACAGAACACAACCGGTAACGTCTTGCGTCCGGCTTTGCAGATCATCAAGACTGCTCCGGGCATGAGCTGCGTATCAGGTGCGTTCCTGATGTTTACAAAAACTCCGCAGTATGGAAAAGACGGTGTTTTGGTATTTGCAGACTGCGCCGTAATGCCGAACCCGACAGCTCCCGAACTGGCAAGTATCGCCATCGCCACTGCTGCTACCGCCCGCGATATCGTAGGTATGGAACCGCGTGTTGCCATGCTGAGCTTCTCTACAAAAGGTAGTGCATCCCACGAAATGGTAGACAAGGTTGTGGAAGCAACCCGCCTGGCAAAAGAAATGGCTCCCGAACTGAAGATCGACGGAGAGTTGCAGGCCGATGCCGCCTTGGTTGAGAAAGTAGCTTCCCTGAAAGCTCCGGGTAGTGAAGTAGCCGGACAGGCTAATGTCATGGTATTCCCGACTTTGGAAGTAGGTAATATCGCTTATAAACTGGTTCAGCGCCTGGGTGGTGCGGAAGCTGTAGGTCCTATCCTGCAGGGTATGGCTGCTCCGGTTAACGACCTGTCCCGCGGTTGTTCCGTAGACGACATCTATAAGATGGTTGCAATTGCTTGTAATCAGTCTATCGGTCTGAAAGCCACAAAATAAAGATATATGGCCGTAGAGACGCACGGCCGTGCGTCTCTATACAATTAACATTTACGAATCATAAATCATAAAACATGAAAGTCTTAGTATTAAACTGCGGTAGCAGTTCCATCAAATATAAATTATTCGATATGACATCCGGCGAAGTGATGGCCCAGGGTGGTATCGAAAAGATCGGTCTGCCGGGCGCATTCCTGAAGCTGACTGACAAAGACGGAAAGAAAGTTGTGCTGGAAAAAGAGATTCCCGGCCATAAGGAAGGTATCGAATTTATCCTGAGCATCCTGACAGACAAAACATACGGCTGTATCAAAGAATATACGGAAATCGACGCTGTCGGCCATCGTGTGGTACACGGCGGCGAAAAGTTCGCTTCCAGCGTGAAGATCGACCAGGATGTGATCAACAAAGTAATCGAATGTTCCGACCTGGCTCCGCTGCATAACCCGGCTAACCTGAAAGGTATCGACGCTATGGAAGCGCTGATTCCGGGTATTCCCCAGGTGGCAGTCTTCGACACCGCTTTCCATCAGACAATGCCGAGCAAGGCTTATATGTATGGTCTGCCGTATGAAATGTACACGAAATACGGTGTGCGCCGTTACGGTTTCCACGGGACAAGCCACCGTTATGTATCCCGTCGCGCCTGTGAAATCTTAGGTGTTCCTTACGAAGAACAGAAGATCATCACGGCCCACGTAGGCAACGGAGGTTCTATCGCCGCTGTCGACCATGGCAAGTGTGTCGATACTTCTATGGGACTGACTCCGGTGGAAGGTCTGCTGATGGGTACCCGTTGCGGGGATGTGGATGCAGGCGCTTTGTCTTTCATCATGGATAAGGAAGGTATGGACGGTGCAGGCCTGTCCGACCTGATCAATAAGAAGAGCGGTGTTGCCGGTCTTTCCGGTATCTCGTCCGATATGCGCGAGATCGAAGCGGCTGTTGCTGCCGGTAACGAACGTGCCATCATGGCATTGGATGTTTACAACTACCGTATCAAGAAATATATCGGTGCTTATGCGGCTGCCATGGGTGGCTGCGATATCCTGGTATGGACAGGTGGCGTAGGTGAGAACCAGTGGGCTACCCGCCGTGTCGTATGTGAAGACATGGAATACATGGGTATGAAGATCGACGTTCAGAAGAACGAAGGTATGCGTGGCGAAGAAATGGTTATCAGTACGCCGGACAGCAAGGTGACGATCATCGTCGTGCCGACCGACGAAGAGTTCATGATCGCTGCCGATACAATGGAAATATTAGATAAATAATTATTCTAATCCTCACAGCTTACAAAACATTAGGATTAGTGTTTAGACTGCCCCGACACCGGTTGGGGCAGTCTTTTTTTTGTCTGTTTGACACGTATTGTCCGTTATTTGTTTATCTTTGGAAACTTCTTATTGATCGGGAAACCATTTTAATACAATATTATACCATGAAAGCTTGTAAGTTCTTACTCCTTTTATTGCTGGCAGCATGGCTGTTGCCGGAACGTGCCGAGGCACAGCAGACGATTTCCGCAGATGATTATCCGCTGTTGGGAGCGCAGGTCTTTATCGAACCCGGACAGACGGAGGAGGAGACGGAAGGCTGGTTCCGGACAATGCACGACAACGGAATGTCGGTTTGCCGCATCCGTATGTTCGAATCGTATATGCGTAAACCCGGCGGTTGGGATTTCTCTCTCTTCGACCGTGCTTTCCGCTTGGCGGAGAAGTATGATATCAAGATTATCGGGACATTCTTCCCGCTGACGGACAAGACGGATATCGGAGGCTGGAAGTTTCCGGAGAGCCGTGCACAGTTGAATACCTTTGCCGAATATATCAAGCAGATGACGACTCATTTCAAGCAATTCAAGTCCCTGTATGCCTGGGTGCTGATCAATGAACCGGGCGGAGGGCTGAAAGATAACGAGTTCTCACGCCAGATGCGCCGGGAGTGGAACAGACAGCATCCGCAGGCGGAATATCTGGAAAACGGGTATCCGGTGCTGGTCGATTTGCAGGATAAACGTTTCATGAACTACATGACAACCTGGATGCTCGGCTGGATTGCTTCCGAAGTGCGCAAGTACGATAAGAATATACACCTGCATGTCAATAATCATGCTATTTTCTCGAATATAACGGAATATAACTTCCCCGAGTGGCGCCGTTTCCTGAACAGTCTGGGCGGTTCGGCTCATGCCAGCTGGCATTTTACCCTTTTCCCGCGCGAAGAATACAGCTTGGCGATGTCTGCCGACTGCGAACTGCTGCTGTCCGGTGCGGGAGAACTGCCTTGGCTGATGACGGAGGTGCAGGGAGGCAACAATACCTATAGCGGCGCCCGTGCCATGTGCCCGACAAAGGAAGAGATCACGCAATGGCTCTGGATCGTGATGGGTACGGAAGGGAAAGGCGCGATCTTCTGGTCGCTTAACCCGCGTGCATCGGGCATCGAGTCGGGAGAATGGGCTTTGCTCGACTTCCAGCACCAGCCTACGGACCGGGTGGCTGCCGTTGCCGAGGTCGGCAACTGTCTGAAACAGCATAAAACGCTCTTCTCGGAGGCGAAGAAACTGGATCCGGGAATCAGCATCGTCTATATCCGCGAATCCCTCTGGACGGAGGATATTGTTTCGAAGGGAACGCCTGCCGCCGAAGACGGGCGTATCATGTGTATGACTAATATGCTGGGCTATTTCAAAGCCTTGTCCGGGAGTGGTATCACCCCGAACCTGAAGGCGTTTGAGGAATATGATTTCAGCCGTCCGGACTATACGGGGCAAACGATTATCCTGGCCCACCAGATTGCTGTGCCTCTTTCATACGTCCCGTTGTTAGAGTCTTTCGTCCAAAAGGGCGGAAAACTGATTGTAGACGGAATGACCGGTTTCTACGACGGGGATGTCCATAACCAGATGTTGACCGGCTTCTCTCTAAAGAATCTCTTTGGCGGCTGTATCTCCGAGTTCAAACGGATCGACACTCCTTACCTGTACCGCCTGAAAGGATACGAACAGCCTGTTCCGGGATATGGTTGGAAGGGGTTGATCCGTACGGATAAAGGTGCTGAAACGATTTGTGGGGAAGGGGAGCGTCCGCTGGCATCCCGCTTTGCTTACGGGAAGGGAGAAGTTGTCTGGGTTCCGGGTCTGTTGGGTAGCGGTGCCTGGAAAGGGGATGGCGCGCCGCTTGCCGGCTGGGTGCGGCAGGAATGCAATACGGACCGCTTGCCTTGTTCCTTCAAAACCTATCATAAAGACGTCTTGATGAAGATGTCCGAGACGAAAGACGCTTATATCGCTGTGGTCGTCAATAAATCAGGCGCTTTGCAAACGATCGCTTTACAGACGGACGGCAAGAAGCGTGCTTCAGAAATCCTTTTTGCCGATAAAAACGGTTCGATAGACGGTGATATCCTGACTGTCCATCCGGAGGAAACATTGGTTGTTTGCTGGAAAAAATAGTATTCGGACTGCGGGATTATGGCTCCCGTCCCGTTTTTTTTCGCTCCCGTCCCGTAAAATATGGCCCGTGAGCCGTCGGACAAAAGGATGCCTACCTTTTTGGAAAGCGATGCCAGTCTTTTTCAGAAGCGATGCCGACCTTTTTCGGAAGCGATGCCTACCTTTTTTCAGGAAGTCTGCTCCGCCTCGAACTGCTCCATAAAGAGGTTTTCGCCGTCCCATACGATGTATGAGAAAAGATGCATCCAGTCTCCGGCAATCAGGAGGCGGGACGTGCGCGAAAGCATCAGGTCGAGCATGATGTGGCGGTGGCCGAAGATAAAGAAGTTGATGTCGGGATGCGTCCGGAGATATTCCTTTGCAAAAAGGACCATGTATTCGTGATCCTCTCCCTGGTATTCGGCTGCTTCGCTTGTCTGATGCTTCTTCAATCCGCTTTTGCGGCTGCTGAGCGACCAGCCGAGGGCGAAGCCGAATGTCCATCGGGGATGGATGCCCGCATACAGCCATTGGCAGAATTTATTGCGGAAAAGGGTACGGATAAAGCGGAATGCCTTGCTGCGGTAGTCGACCTCGTCACCGTGTCCGAGGAAAAAGCGTTTGCCCAACAGATCAACCGTGAGTACGTCCCGGTGGATGATGGCTCCGATCTCTTTCGGCAGGTAGTCGAACATCCAGATATCGTGGTTGCCGATAAAGATATGGATTTCCACCCCGCTGTCCGACAACTCCGCCAGTTTGCCAAGGAAACGGACGAAGCCTTTGGGCGCGACATATTTGTATTCGTACCAGTAGTCGAACATATCCCCCAGGAAATAGATTGCCATCGCCTCGTCCTTGATGCTGTCTAACCAGCGTACCAGTCTCTTTTCGACGGCAAGCGGGTCTTTATGGAAACGGGCGCCCAGATGGGCATCCGAAGCAAAATATATTTTCTTTCGAAGGGAATCCATGTTTCTACCGGGTGTATATTATAAGAAACCCAATTCCAGTTTGGCCTCTTCAGACATCATATCCTTGTCCCATTCGGGTTCGAAAACAAGGTTTATTTCCACATTATTCACGCCATCGACGGATTCGATCTTCATGCGGACGTCTTCAATGATGAAGTCGGCAGCCGGGCAATTGGGGGCGGTGAGGGTCATGTCGATGCGGACGTTCTTCTCATCGTCAACCTCTATATTATAGATCAGGCCAAGATCGTACACGTTCACCGGAATCTCCGGGTCGTACACGGTTTTAAGCATGGCGACAATCGCTTCTTCTGTTTGGAGGAATTCGTTGTTCATCTTTGTTCAATTTGAATGCAAACGTACAAATAAATTGTCAATTGTTCAAAGTTTTCCTTCGTCCGAATAGCTGTAATAGCTGCCGTCGCCGATGACGATATGGTCCAGCAGGTTGATGTCGACCAGCCGGGCAGCACTTTTAAGTCGTTGTGTCAACTGGTCGTCCTCCCGGCTGGGATGGATGCTTCCCGAAGGATGGTTATGGCAGAGGATGATACTTGAGGCAAGCGCCGTGATCGCCGCTTTCAGTATCAGGCGCAGGTCGGCGGATGTTTCGCTTGTCCCTCCCTGGCTGATTTTGACCTTTTCGATGACCTGGCAAGAGCGGTTGATGAGTACGGCCCACAGTTCCTCGTGCGGAAGGTCGCAGAGCAGGGGATGAAGGAGGCGGAATGTGTCGTGGCTGCTCCGGATTTCCGGGCGTTGGATGGGATCGCAGCTCCCGCGGCGTTTCCCCAATTCGAGTGCCGCATTGATGGTGATCGCTTTTACCTGTCCGATGCCTTTAAATTTGGACATCAGTTCTTTGACGGAAAGTTTGCCTAAAGCATTCAGGTTATTATCGACGGAGAAAAGGATACGTTGTGATAGTTGGACAGCCGTTTCATGGCTGTTTCCTGAGCCGATCAGGATGGCAAGCAGTTCGGCATCGCTAAGAGACGCAATACCTTTCAATAACATTTTTTCGCGCGGCCGGTCTTCTTCGGCCCATTCTTTTATTTTCATAGCAAGACTTTATTAATTGACAATTGAGAATTGACAATTGACAATTAAATGCGGGAAACTGCAAATTCTTAATTGTCAATTGTCAATTGTCCATTGTTATCGGATACGTCCTACATAAGAACCGTCCTGTGTGTTGATTTCGATCGTTTCGCCTTCTTCGATGAACAAAGGAACGCGAACTTCCGCACCTGATTCAACCGTAGCCGGTTTCAGTGTGTTGGTTGCTGTATCGCCTTTGATTCCCGGTTCGGTATAAGTTACCTTCAGCTGAACCTTTACAGGCATATCTGCGAACAGGACTGTTTCGGTCGAAGCATCTGAAACAACGTCTACCATCTGGCCTTCGATCATGAAGTCTACACCGTTGATCAGGTCTTTGTCGATGATTACGTCGTCATATGTTTCCTGGTTCATGAAGTGATAGTGTTCACCTTCCTGATATGTGTATTGGTACGGGCGACGTTCTACGCGTACGTCTTCCAGTTTTTCACCGATGTTGAAACGACGTTCGATCTGACCGCCTTTTACAACGTCTTTCAGAGTTGTACGCATAATCGTATTACCTTTTCCCGGTTTTACGTGAAGAAAATCGACGCAGAAATAGAGTTTACCGTCCAGACGGATACATGTTCCTTTCTTAATGTCCTGTGAATTAATCATACTTATGTGCTTTATATTATATATTGTTAATTTATCTCGTGATGGATTTTGGGTGCAAAAGTAGTGTTTTCCTCTTAAAGTAACAATAAACTTCTGCTTTTTTATTTGGAAATGGGTTGCAAATCAGTTTGATATGATTCACGATGAGCATGAGTCAGGTGATGATCTGCTTAGAATAGCGAGATAATAAAACTGATAACCGGGACGAGAATTGCCGTCATAATACCCATCAACCCGATTGCCAGTCCGCTCAACGCTCCTTCCACGGCCCCGATCTGGATAGCTACGGATGTCCCGACGCCATGCGAAGAAGCTCCCAACGCCAACCCTTTGGCTATGCGGCTTTCAATGCCTAACACCTTCATGACGAACGGCCCGACGATGCTGCCGAATATCCCGACTGCGACCACGATAACTGCCGTCAGCGAAGGAATGCCTCCCGATTTCTCGGCAATACCCATCGCAATAGGCGTCGTAACCGATTTCGGTTCGAGGGTGGCGACCAATGCCGCGTCCGCTCCCATCAGTTTGCCGATAACGATGACGCTGACAATCCCGACGATCGCTCCTACAAAGACGGAGGTCAGGATCGATATGACATTCCCTTTCAGATACTGGATTTGTTCGTAAAGTACATATCCGAGCGCCACGACCGACGGCCCTAACAGGAAATGGATCAGATGGCTGCCTTTCTGGAAGGATTCATATTCGATATTCATTGTCTTCAGTACAACGATAATGACCAAGATGGAAGTGATAAGCGGATGTAGCAGGCTGATACGCGTTTTTCTGTAGAGCGCCAGCGATGCGAGGTAAGTGCCGATCACTAACGTAAGGGAAAAGACCTCCGACTGTGCCAGGTTATTCATCATTTGTCGGCCTCCTTCCCTAATTTTTGCTGGATGAGAGCCACGCTGGCGATTACTAATATCGTACTGACAACGGATGCCGTAACGATCACAACCCAGTATTTGGAGATAATGCCCAACGAATTCATCAGGCCTACGCCCGCCGGAAGGAAAAACAATCCCATATTCTCGGTCAGGAGAGTCGAGAGTCTCTTCACTTTATTCGGCTTGACGGCTTTGAATGCCAACGCTAAAAATAACAATACCATCCCGATTACGCTGCCCGGAATGAACCCGTCGATGAAATAACTGATAAACTCTCCTGTAAAATAGAAGAAGAGAATGTAAAATGCTTCTATTAGCATGTCTTTACTGTCTTTTTGATAACCTGCCGCAAAGATAATACCTATGTCGTAAATATGTTCTACAACATAGGTTATTTAACTATCCGGCCAGCGTAGACGAGATAAACATGTAAATCATCATCCCGATAATGTCGTTTGTAATGGTGATAAACGGTCCGGTCGCCAGAGCCGGATCGATCTTCAGCTTGTCGAGTGTCATAGGCACTAACGTCCCGAAGATACTGGCGAACATTACGACGGCAAACAGACTGAGGGAGACGGAAGCCGTAATAGCCCGGTCGCCTAACATAAAGAAATTATAAATGAATACGACCAGGCTGATGATACTGGCATTAATCAAAGAGACAACCGCTTCTTTCAGTATCTGAGGTACGATATTCCCTTCTTTCAAGCTGTTGTTGGCCAAGCCTTGTACCACGATAGCGGAAGATTGGATCCCGACGTTACCGCCGGTTCCGCCGATAAGCGGGATGAAGAGTGCCATTTTAGGATTGACGGCAAAGTTCCCTTCGAAGTTTCCTAATATGAGGGAGTTGCCGATGCCGCCGATCATGCCGATCAACAGCCAGGGCAGGCGGGCGGCCGTCTGGGTAAAGACGTTGTCCGAAGTCTCCACGTCCTGCGAGATACCGGATGCCAACTGGTAGTCACGTTCGTGTTGTTCGCGGACTTCATCCATGACGTCGTCGATGGTAATGCGTCCGACCAGGCGTCCGATGCTGTCGACAACCGGCAGGGCCACAAGGTCGTATTTCTCGATCGTCTCGGTCACTTCCTCGATGCTGTCGCTGTCGCGGACGGAGATCGGGTCTTTCTTCATCACGTGCTTGATCTTCGAGACGGAAGGGTTGGTGATCAGTTTCTGGAGCTGGAGCACTCCGCGCAGGCGTTCGTCGTCGTCTACTACATACACATAATAGATCTCGTCCATGTCTTCGGCTTGTTTGCGCATCTCGTCGATACATTTGGGCATACTCCAATTCTCGTTTACCACGATCATTTCCGTACCCATCAAACCGCCGGCAGTGTCTTCGTCGTATTTCAACAGGTCGACGATGTCTCCGGCCTGTTCCACGTCTTCGATGTGCGAAAGAATCTCTTCCTGGGTGTCTTCGTCCAACTCGCGCATCAGGTCTACGGCGTCGTCGGTCTCCATATTGTCCACGAAGCGTTTGGCGATCAGTTCGTTCGGAAGTTCTTTCAGTAACTTGTGACGGTCTTCTTCGTCCAGTTCCATCAGCACATCCGCCGCTTTCTCGCCATCCATCAGAAGATAAAGGTAGATCGCCTCCTGCAGGTTCAGTTCCTGATACAGTTCGGCGATATCGGCCGGATACAATTCATCCAGTGTCTCCTTGATCTTTGCGTCATCCTTCTCAGAGATGATGCCTTTCAGATTCTCTATATATTCTTTCGTCAGTTCAATCATTTCTCTGCCTATTTAGAAGATGAACAACTTGCTTTATTTCAAATTCCGTTCCGTTATCAACGTCAGCTCCACAAACTGTTCTACCGACAACTGCTCCGGTCGCTTGTCGAAGATCGGGAGCTGGTAATCGGGGCAGTCCTTGCCTAACAGCGGTTTCATGGAATTGCGTAACGTTTTGCGCCGCTGGTTGAAAGAGGTCTTGACAACCGTTTTGAAGAGCTTTTCGTCACATCCCAATTCCGTCCGGTTGTTGCGGACCATCCGTATCACCGCGCTTTTGACCTTTGGAGGCGGATCGAATACTTTCTCACTAACGGTAAACAGATATTCCACTTCGTACCAGGCTTGCAGCAGGACACTCAGGATGCCGTATGTCTTACTGCCCGGACCGGCGGCAAGTCGTTCGGCAACCTCTTTCTGTATCATGCCCGAACAGCAGGGAATATGTTCTTTATAATCGAGAACCTTGAAAAATATCTGGCTGGAAATATTATACGGATAATTGCCGATCACGCAGAACTGGCCGGAAAACAACTTGCTGAGATCCAGGCGCAGAAAGTCTTCCGCCAGTATCTTGCCTTCTAAGGCCGGAAAGTTTTGTTCAAGGTAATCGACCGATTCCAGGTCCAGTTCGACCACTGTCAGGTCGTGCCCTTTTTCCAGTAAGAATTGGGTGAGGACGCCCATACCCGGGCCTATTTCCAGTACAGGCAATTGCTTGTAGTCGGACAATGTATCCGCAATGCGTTCAGCTATTTGCAGATCTTTCAGGAAATGTTGTCCTAACGCTTTCTTTGGCTTAACTAATCTCATCCACTTCTTTGGTGTATTGTTGTGTTCGTATTTAAATATAATGCTTATCTTTGCAGGCGTACAAAAATACAACAAATAATTTAAAGTCAATCTACGCATAATGGATTTTAAAGCAATTCTACGCACGTTTCTCAAGATCATCCTCCCGCTTGCTTTCGGTTGTTTACTGCTCTGGTATTTGTATAGTAAGATGGATCTTGGCGAGATATGGAACGTGATCCGCAAAGGCGTCCGTTACGAAATCATCCTCTTTTCGCTTCTGTTCGGCTTAGGAGCCAATATCGTCCGCGGCTTGCGTTGGGGGTTGCTGATCCGTTCGCTGGGCGATAAGGTGAAGACAAGCAATGTCATTTACGCTGTCCTCGGCAACTATGCCGTAAACCTTGTCCTGCCGCGCGTGGGCGAAGTCTGGCGTTGCGGTATGATCACCAAATATGACAAAATCCCGTTTACCCGCCTGTTGGGCACTTTGCTGATCGACCGTGTGAGCGATACGATCATGGTCGGGCTGATCACGATGTCTATCGTCGTGTTCAATTTCGGTTTCTTCCAGAGCTTCTTTGCGAAGAACCCCGCCTTGCTGGACGGTTTCCAGTCGATGTTCAATTCGATATGGATTTACGTGGCGGCTGTAATTTTTATCGCCGGAATTTGGTTTATATTCACATATATGAGTAACTTTACGCTGGTGAAGAAAGCGAAGTCGATGTTGCAGAACGTCTGGGACGGGATGAAGAGCATCTGGCTGATGAAGCGGAAAGGCCTTTTTGTGATTCAAACATTACTGATCTGGACAGGCTATTTCCTGTACTTCTACATCACTTTCTACGCCTTCGACTTTACCCGCGATCTGGGTGTGACAGTCGGGCTGATCGCTTTTACAATGAGCAGTATCGCAGTGGCTGTGCCCGTTCAGGGAGGCATCGGACCGTGGCATTTTATGGTGATCGCCACCCTGATGTGCTTCGGAGTAAAGGAAACCGATGCAGCGGCTTTCGCCCTGGTCGTACACACGGTGCAGACCGCGTGGCTCGGACTTACAGGGTTGTTTGGCGTGGTGGTTTTGCCGTTCACGAACAAGGAAGCCCCGGTTGCTGTTAATGATAATACTATTGCATAAAAATAAAAGTAGCACAAATTAAATTAAACTTCTATGTCAGCAGAAATCAAAAATCTTTCTCCGCAGCCTGTCTGGGGTTATTTCTATGACCTTACGCAAATTCCTCGTCCGACCGGACACATGGAGGCTGTAACCCGTTTTATGGTAGCTTTTGGTAAAGGATTGGGATTGGAAACCCTGCAAGACGAAGTGGGAAACGTTTTGATTCGTAAACCGGCATCTCCGGGAATGGAAGGACATAAAACCGTAACCATGCAGTCTCATCTGGATATGGTTCCGCAGAAGAACTCTTCAGTAAAACACGACTTTCTAACCGACCCGATCGATGCTTACATAGATGGAGACTGGGTGAAAGCCCGCGAAACGACATTAGGCGCCGATAACGGTATGGGTGCCGCTTTTGCAATGGCAGCCCTTGCCGACAAGACCTTGAAGCATGGTCCGCTGGAAGCCCTTTTCACCATTAATGAAGAAGTGGGGATGGACGGCGCCGTCGGCTTGAAACCGGGTTTCCTGAAAGGTGAAATCCTGTTGAACTGCGATTCCGAAGAGGAAGGCGAACTGTTTGTCGGTTGTGCCGGTGGCGCAGACCTGAACGTGTCCATGCAATTTAAGGAAGATACCTATATTCCGGAAGGTGATGTCGCTGTAAAGATCAGCCTGACCGGTTTGAAAGGCGGCC
Organism: Parabacteroides sp. AF17-28; assembly: GCF_003479205.1. Taxonomy (NCBI): domain Bacteria; kingdom Pseudomonadati; phylum Bacteroidota; class Bacteroidia; order Bacteroidales; family Tannerellaceae; genus Parabacteroides; species Parabacteroides sp. AF17-28. Next base: position 84,853 of record NZ_QUGV01000018.1, read on the forward strand.
ACTCCGGTGTCGATATCCATCTGGGACGTGCGAACGCCAATAAGCTGATGTTCCGTTTCCTGAAAGAGGCGGTACGCGATTATGGTGCGCGCCTGTCGTCTGTCGATGGCGGCTCGTTGCGGAATGCGATCCCTCGCGAGGCTTTTGCTGTCATTACGATTCCCGGCGACAATGTGGAAGCCCTTTGGGAATTTGTATCCGATTATCAGGAAATGTATCGTACCGAATATAAAGGTATTGAAGATAATGTCAATTTCGTAGCAGAAATGACCGATATGCCGGCAACTCTGATCCCCGAAGAAATCCAGGACGACCTGATCAATGCGATCGAAGGTTGCCAGAACGGCGTTATCAGTATGTTGGCCGATTTCCCCGGAACAGTGGAATCGTCTACGAACCTGGCGATCGTGAAGTCGTCGAACGAACTGATCGAGATTCAGATCCTGGTGCGCAGCTCTTCCGAGAGCCGCAAAGAAGCGGTTTGCTCCAGCCTGGAAAGCGTATTCGCGCTCGCAGGTGCCAAAGTGGAATATGACGGCGGCTACGGCGGCTGGCAACCGAATATCGATTCTCCGATCCTGAAGATCATGCAGCAAGCCTATCTGGATTTGTACGGCAAGAAACCGGAAGCAACCGTGATGCACGCCGGCCTCGAATGCGGCATTATCCAGGAAGCCTATCCGAACATGGATATGATCTCTATCGGTCCGGATTTGCAACACCCGCATTCTCCGGACGAACGCGTAAGCATTCCGTCTGTTGCCCGCACTTGGGATTTCATTGTTACGACGCTTGCAAGAATATAATTGTCAAATCTAATAAACCGGACGCAGATAACGCAGAATACACAGAGTAACGCAGACTTATTTTAAATAAATAATATCTGCGTTACTCTGCGCTTGTCTGTGTCATCTGCGTCCGGTAAATGTCGACTTTTGACACACCTCCTTTAAATTTCCTCACATTTCACCATATCCCATCCCCGGAACTGAAGCAACAGTCGGTGGAGTGTCGTGCCTTCAGCCAACCGGCGGGCAACTTTATCTTCACTGTATTGTAATAATTGGCGGCGACCCTCTTCAGCTTGTGCATCCAGTTCAGCATCGGTAGCCGTACGCGCGGCATATTTGAGTTCCAGAATATAACTGTGTTTGATGTCCGGATAACGCTGCTTATCAGGCAAAAGGAAGAAATCGCAATAGCCGTAATTCATTTCTAATTCCGGTTCCATCAAGTAATAGGAAGCAAGTGCAAGATAGGCTTTCAGGAAACCTTGCAGGTTTCTTTCGCCTTCCATCGCATCGCGTACGGAAGAGTTTTCACGGTAGACGCGGGCGATGGCTTCAAAGAAGGGCTTCCACTTGCCGTCGTAAGCAAAATCGTCTATCAAATCTTTTAAATAAGAGAGATCGACTCTATGTGTTTGCTGGTAATAATCGCGCAGAAAACCAAGATATTGTTCGCGTACGCAATTATTGGGAATGCACATCCTTAAGCGATCTCCCCGTGTGCCGCATATCGTGAGCAGCCCGTAGTAATAGAGTAAGCTACGAAAATTGTCGATGTCCGCCACCCGTTCTGCCGGAAACGAAGTATGCAGATTCACCAGAATCTCGCCTTTTGCAGCGATTTCTTCGATTGTACTCATGCGGCTTCCTTCGTGTGTACTGTCGTGGTCGATGCGTGCCAGCATTTTCAATTTGCTGTAGTCGGTGCGGATATTTTTGTCTACCATTTCTGCCGGGGCACGATGCTTTTGTACTTGATTGCTCAAATAGTAAAGTGTCATATCGCAATTGAAAACCCTGTCGTCATCCAGGCTCATTCGAGCAAAACAATAGTTGTCATACCAAGGTTTCATTTCGGCAATCATGGCTTCTATGTCACCTGTCAATAGTTGATTCTGCTGGTAATAGCGGAACATTTCGCGTACCTCTTTTTCCTCAAATCCCATCATGGCATTAAATGTCTCATCCGTCGAAATATTCCAGTCTATATTATATCCGCTGGACAGGTCATCCAGCGTAATAGGACTGACTCCCATCAGGAAGATGCGGTCGAACATCCCCTTGAATTGTTTGAAATATTCACGATAGAAACCGCTGGCATGCGTCAGGTCGTGAAACATTTGCTGGCCGTGTTCGCTCAGTATGACATTCGTGAAATTGTCGTATTCATCTATAATAAGGTATAATGGATAACCTTTTTCATGCGCTTTCACTTCGATGTACGACAATTTGGCTTTTGCACTCTCGATGCTGCTGACTGTCGCTTTGAAATCAGGATCGTAGAATGAGGAATATTCATGCGCAAACTGGTTGATGATAATGTTACAATAATCGTTGAAACTTGTCATCATATCGGTTCCCGCCAGCGAACAGCCTGCTTTCGAAAAATCGAAATAGAGAACCTGATAACGGTTGCGCTGTTCGGTCGGATGGCTGCCGATCCATAAATCTCCAAAATATTTATCGAAATTATCTCGTTGCAAGATGTCGTAATAAGTGCGCATCATGCTCAGAAACAGGCTTTTCCCGAAACGCCTCGGCCGGATCAGGAACAGGTAACTCGGCATCTTCTCGATCAGAGGCAAGTACATGGTTTTATCCACGAAATAAAAGTTCTCGTTTCTCATCCGGTTGAAATCGGATATCCCGTAAGGTATTCCTTTGACTCGATTCATTTTATGACAAGTTTTTATTGTATTATAGGCAAAGTTAGTCCATTGCTCGGAATAAGCAACGGTTTCAAGTCGATTTTCAGGAGTTTCAAGCTTAAATTGCAATTGAAACTTTAGTTTCAAGCAGTCCATCTCTTTGAAACTAAAGTTTCATGCCGATGGAACTAAAGTTTCCTGGGATGAAAATTTAGTTTCCTGCCGTGAAACTTTAGTTTCGACCGCAGACACTTTAGTTTCAATGACTGTCTTTATTTTTGGATAAATATCCGGCTCGATAGGGGCTAAAAAGGGCTGTTTTGGGCGGTTATCTGCAAAAAGGCGTCTTTTTGCATTTTAGCGGTTTTCGTAATGTGTTGATTAATAGCAATGTGCTAATTTATATAATGTACGCGTAAAAGGGGTGTTTTAGGGGGTAAAACGGGTATAAAATTGAATATAAAGCATTGAATTTTAAAAAGATAGGAAGTTGATCAGAAATGACTAATGAAAACGTACGTTTAAATTCGTCATTTTTCAGCTACAAAAATACATATACTTTTTAAACCTGCAATCCTTTCCGCAAAGATTTTTCTTTTTCTATATTGTTTCTTATCAATTAGATAGCTTAACCTGTACGAAATTACACCTTTTCAACACGAACCTCCAACACCCTCCCGAAAAATGACTAAAAAAAACGTACGTTTTCTCTCGTCATTTCGATAGACGATCCCAAGAAGGGACGCAAAGAACTGAATTTCATTATATATAGTATTATTAATTAAATTATTTAGATTATGAACAAAAGATTTTCTACTCTTTTGGCTGCCGTTCTGGTAGCCGGTGGATTGTCTACAACGGCGATGGCTGCAGCAGGTCCAGTAGATGATTCAAAATTGGAATCAGGAGATTTCACCTATTTGGCTAATAGTGATGAAAAGTTGGTGATTGGTTCCGACCAGAAAACATTGGAAACAAAAGATTTTTCATCTGCTCCAACAACATTGGCTGGTTATGATGCTGCTTTATGGAAAATAACTAAGATTAAAAAGACTTCTCAGCAAGGAGACTTTAATGTTTATCAATTTAGAAATAAGGCAACAAATCAATTGCTGGCGGTTAAATTGCAAACAGCGCCTACTACTGCTGCAAGTGCTGGAGCTGCTTCTGTTTCTGCAAATGTAGCAGTCTTAGACGGTGCTGGTAACTCTGAATGGCTATGCGATCAGGATAAAGGTTTGTATATCTCAAAAGGAGACTCTACCTTTTATTTTGATGGTTTAAAGCTTGCAGCCGTTAAAGGTACTATCGCTGATGTAACTGCTGGTGCGAAACCATTAACATTTTCTGCTTTGACTACTAGTGATAAAGTAGTCTTAACTGCTGATCTATTCAATGAATTGGTTAAAAAGACTGGCGGTAAGTTGTTCTTTAATAATAGTAAGAATGTAAGTACCGGTGAAGAAAACATTTTGACCAAATATTCATGGGAAGCTATTCAAGGCGAAGGTGTTGTAACAGCATCTGCTCCTAAATTATTCTTAGCTGCTAAAGGGAAAACAACTTCAATCAACAAGGCTCCTTATCTATTGATGGTGGATTCTTTGTATAGCGATGATGTAACTCCTGCTTACAACAAGTTGACAGTCGATACGTTGGCTGCTGCTCCTGCTGCAGATGGTTCTAATTTCGCAGCTCTTGCTGCTGTTGTAAAAAAGATCAATAAGAAAAATACAACTACTCGTCCAGTTGGTACTGCTCAATTTACTGCAACATTATTCTTGAAGAATGATTCTGTTGCACTTGCTGCACTTCAAGCACCTAAAGTTATTGGTAGTACGAAATTTTTCTATACAGGCGATGCTTCAACAGCAATGGCTTCTGACGACTTGACGGGTGGTAATGTCGTATTGAGAAAACTTTCTAATACCGTTGTCTTAACTGTTTCTACAACAACAAGCTTGGCTGGTTACATTGAACCTCTAATTCAGCCATATGCAACGCAGAGCATGGGTGGAACAGCTGAAATTACTCCCAACAAAATTTACTATGTTGCCGATATGAGGACTTGGGATGCTTCTAACAATAAAGCGAATCCGTATTATGGCAAGTTCTATGATTATAATTTCCCGAATCAGGCGAAATATTTGAACGAAGGTCAGGCTTTTAATGTGTTCTCCCAGTTTGTAGTATTTGCAACTCCGGGTACAGATAAGGGTAGCTATACGATTAAGACTCGTTATAGTGGCAAAACTGCTTGGACAGGTGTAGCCGATTCTTTGGAAAATGGTAATATTGTATTTGGTTCTGATACAATTAAATTGGTTGATGCTAATATCGAGTATAAGGGCGAAACTCAGTATATCGGTTATCATGCAACTGATTTTGCATTGAAGAACAAACAATTCAAGATTCAGTCTGCTTCTCCGTTATTAGGAGAAGATATGTTCATACATATGAAGAAAGACAGCTCAATGACTTTGAAAGCTGGCGAAGTTCTGTACACTTTGGATCGTATAAATGTAGTTCCGAACGAAGATGCTGCTATCGAAGATGCGGTTGATCCTCTGGCTTGGGATGTTTATGCAATAAAGACTTCTAAAGGTGAGTACTTGATTATGGATGCTAATGGTAATTATGCCTTAACAGCAGATCCTGAAAAGTATAACTACACTGTTTCTTATAATTATGAAACGAGTGAGGTTGCAACAAAATCATTTATTGCAACAGGCTTTACTTTCATCCCGACAGAAGCTGCTGATAAGTATGTGATCATGCCGGTATTCCCGAGAGTAAAAGTAGCTGCTGATCAGACAAAGAAATTGAATGAGATAGCAGTATCTTGCGAATATTCTTCAGTTCCTGGACAGACAGCTGAAAATGCAACTGTTGTTTCAACTCCTGTTCCTGATGCACTGAAAAACAGTATGATTACTGTAAATACAAATAGTGGTGATCTGGAAAACAGTTTGTTAGGTAAGGTTAAATACGATCTCTTCTATGTAGCTGAAGAAGATGATCCTCAGAGTTTGTTTACGATGCCGAAGCATATTCAGATTGAAACAACAAATAACCAGTTCGTAACCGTGAATGCTAAAAACGAAGCATTGGTTGTTGCTGAGAATGCTTTGAAAGCTGCTAACTATACAGCTGAAGACTTTACATTCTGGTTGGATACAGCAAAATATAACCGTAATGGCGAAACTGTTGTTACCCCTGAATATTATGTAACAAGAGGTGTTGCCGCCGATACAACAACTAAGGTTGATGCTCACAGATTGTACATGTATAATGCTGCTGACTCTGCTGCAAATGCAACTGTCAATAAAGAGCAATATACTGCATTTGAATCAGCTCGCGTAATCTTCCGTGAAGCTCAGCGTTATGGTGCTGACTCATTGATCGTAGCAGGTGATACACTGACAATCGACGGAAAGAAGACGACTGTTATTGCTAAACCGAAAGCTGGTGTCAACGATTTCCGTTTCAACTTCCTGCAGGCTAAAGATGAAGCCACTGGTGTTTACAATATCAAGAATGGTGACAAGTATCTGCGCAATTTGAATGGTGTACTGGTAATCGGTGAAGCAGAAGAGGCTGCAATGGTAACAGTGAATGCTGCTGAAGCTCCGACCGCTAACGAAGGTGTTGAAGTTTCTGAAGTAACAGTTATCGCTCAGAACGGCGCTGTAAGAATCGCTAACGCTGAAGGCAAGAAAGTTGTTATCACGAACATCTTAGGTCAGACAATTGCTAACACAGTCATCACTTCAAGCGACGCTGTAATCGCTGCTCCTGCTGGTGTAGTTGTTGTAGCTGTTGAAGGCGAAGAAGCTGTAAAAGCAATCGTTAAATAAAACAGACATTAGGTAGAGGCGGAGTGTGCTCCGTCTCTCTTAATCATATAATTCTATAATTTATCGTGCAGCCTTCGGGCTAATTATCCCGTGACGGGTGAACAAGCGGTAGATATTAATACTAAAGTAAAAAATTAAAAAAAGTTCATCTGCCAGTATCCCTGTGAAGAGAAAACGCAGACACAAAATGAAACCTCCCCGGCGGTAGTACCGGGGAGGTTTTTTTGATATAAATACAAATACGAAACAGCCCGTTTCGTATTTGTATTCTATTTTTCTATTCCCTAAGAAAAAAGTTGTACTTTTGTGAGCTACATCAATACGTATGGACGAATGGCTAACGATGAAATGAAACAACTTTGGAAAGTACCGGAGCCGACGCTCAGGAGGCTGCCTTGGTATCTTGCCTTCTTGAAGTTGATGAAGGGAAGAGGGGAGACTTTTGTATCATCTACGCAGATTGCCAAAGAGATAAATGTGGACCCCAGCCAGGTGGCGAAAGACCTCTCTTTTGTGAATATTTCGGGGAAGACACGTGTGGGATATGAGATATGTACGCTGGTGGACGTGTTGGAAGATTTCTTAGGGTTCACGGCACAGCATAAGGCATTCCTGTTCGGTGTCGGTAGTCTGGGTGCAGCCTTGTTGCAAGACTCCGGTCTGAAACAGTACGGACTGGAGATTGTCGCCGGCTTTGATGTGCGCCGGGAGCTTGCGGGAACCCGGATCAACGGTATTCCGGTCTATCATATGGATGATTTTCCCGCCAAACAAAAGGAGTTCGGAGCGACAATCGGCGTGATCACCGTCCCGGTGGATAAGGCGCAGGAAGTGACCGACCATATCATCACCGGAGGCATTAAGGCGCTCTGGAACTTTACCCCTTTCCGGATACGCGTTCCGGAGGATATCGTGGTGCAGAACACCTCCATGTACGCCCACCTTGCCGTCATGTTCAACCGCTTGAATTCAATCAATCACTGACATAATGAAAATAATAGCCGTAGGAATGAATTATGCCGCCCACAATAAAGAGCTGCATCATTCGTTAGAATTATCGGAGCCTACTATCTTTATGAAGTCCGACTCTTCGTTGCTGAAGGACGGCAAGCCGTTCTTTATACCCGATTTCTCTTCGGAGATACACTATGAGACGGAGATTGTCGTAAAGATAGACCGGCTGGGAAAAAACATAGCCGAACGTTTCGCCCACCGTTATTACAACGAGGTGACGGTAGGGATCGACTTTACAGCCCGCGACCTGCAAAGCAAACTGCGTGCGCAAGGTCTGCCCTGGGAGATCAGTAAGGCGTTCGATAATTCGGCTGCTCTCGGGACGTTTATTCCCGTGGAGCGTGTGGGCGATATAAATCGCATTCCTTTCCATCTGGATATTAACGGGACGACCGTCCAGGCGGGGAACACACAAGATATGCTTTTCCCGGTCGACAAGATCATCGCGTATGTCAGCCGTTTCTTTACGCTGAAGATAGGCGACCTGATCTATACCGGAACCCCGGTAGGCGTGGGGCCGGTCAAGATAGACGACCACTTGCAGGGATATATCGGCGAGCAGAAGCTGCTGGATTTCTTTGTGAGATAACACGGAAAAAGAACATATGAAGAGAATCTTATATACCCTGCTGCTTGTATTCGGTCTGCTGGCTTCTGCCTGGGCGGACGGTAGCCGTTATGCTTCCCAATCGGTGCTTAGCTCCGGAAAGTGGGTGAAGATACAAGTGGCAGAAGATGGTATCTACAAGCTGACGCTGGCCGACCTGAAGAAGATGGGCTTTTCTAACCTCGACAAGGTTGCCGTCTATGGGTATGGCGGTTGGCCGCTTGATGAAGATTTCTCTAAGACTTATGTGGATGATCTGCCGGAAGTGGCGGTGTGGAAGAATGCGGATTACCTTTTGTTCTATGGGAAAGGACCGCGTAAATGGGAATATGCTTCTTCCTCCTTTGTCCACACCAATAATCCTTATTCCAACTACGGATATTACTTCGTGACCGAAAAGGAGACTGCCGGGCGGACGATGGAAAAGGCAGCTTCCGCCGACGGGGCGACTTTGCAGGTGACGACCTTCGACGACTATATGGTGAAGGACGACGACGTGGTGTCTGTCAATAATTCGGGCCGTGAGTTGTACGGCGACTCGTTCGAGTCAACCTTGTCGCGCTCTTACACGGTCACGATTCCCGGCATTACGAACGATGCTGGGAAAGCCACCCTTTCGTTTATTGCACGTGCGAGTGGCAATACGGGCAGCGTTACGATGAGTGTCGATAAGAACCAACTGATCTCGGGTAATTTCAATACTACATCCGATGAATATGTCGTGGCGACAGAAGTTTACAGGACTGCAAACTGGACGGCCGACAAGAATGAAAAAGTAAACATCGATATTCAATATAATACAACCGGGCATAAGAACGTGCGCCTGAACTTTTTCCGTCTGCAGATGAAACGGCAATTGAAGGCGTATGATGCTTACACCTTTTTCCGGAGCCTTGCCGCAAGAGGGAATGCCTCCCGCTTTATTATCCAAGGGGCCGATGCAAACACATTGGTGTTTGATGTAACCGACGGCATCAACCCGCAGCAGATGGAAACGACTTTGAGCGGGACAGAACTGTCGTTTACGATTCCCGCCTCTATGGATTTGCGCGAGTTCGTTGTTGTGAAACCCTCCCAGATAAAAGCGCCTGAAACGGTTGGCGAAGTCGCAAACCAGAACCTCCATGCTTTGGCGCAACAGGACATGGTTATAATAGCCCAGCCCGGCTTGGCTGCCCAAGCGGAACGTCTGGCTGAAGCGCACCGGACAAAAGACAACCTGACAGTCCAAGTCGTAGCTCCGGAAACGATCTATAACGAGTTTTCCAGTGGCACACCCGACGCAACCGCCTATCGCCGTTTTATGAAAATGTTCTACGACCGGCAGACTTCGGAAGCCGACGCTCCCAAATATCTTCTGCTCTTCGGAGACGGCTCGTATGATAACCGACAACTTACTTCTGCTTGGAAATCGGTTGATATGAGTAATATGTTGCTGACGTATCAGACAAAGGAGTCGTTGAACAAGTTCTCTTATGTGGTAGATGATTATTTTGGTTTCTTGGATGACGCCGATAATAAGGAAGATATTTCCAATAAGAAAGTAAATATCGGAATTGGTCGTTTCCCGATCCGTTCTGTTGATCAAGCAACTAAGGCCGTGGACAAAGTTATCTCTTATATGGATAATAAAGAAACAGGAGTTTGGAAGAATAATCTTTGTTTCTTGGCTGACGACGGTAGTAATGCTGATGGTTTTGCGCAATATCACATGGTTCAAGCAGATACTTTAGCCGATTATTTGGCGGTTGATCATCCTGAGTTCCTGGTAAATAAACTCTATTTTGATGCTTATAAGAAAGATGTGACCGGGGGGCAAAACGGTTATCCGGATATTCGTACAAACTTGCAGAAGTTATTGAAAGATGGTTTGCTTTTGGTAAACTATACCGGACATGGCGGAACGACTGCTTTAAGTGATGAGAAAGTCTTGACGCAAGCAGATATAACCCAGTTCACCTATCCCCGTTTACCTGTATGGATTACGGCGACTTGTGACTTTACACGTTTTGATGATTTGGCGACTTCTGCTGGAGAAGATCTTTTTCTGAATGAAAAGAGTGGTGGCATCGCTTTGTTTACGACGGTTCGTGTTGCTTATGTGCCTTATAATGCCCATATCAATAGCCGTCTGATTCGTAATATGTTTGAAAAGAAAAATGGAAAACGTCGGACTTTGGGAGAGATAGTCAAAGAAACGAAATGTGATTTGATTAATACTTCGTCTGCCCAATATAAACTCGGTTTCTGTCTGATCGGTGACCCGGCAATGAAATTGAATTACCCTGAATACCGTATGCAGGTGACGTCTGTTAATGGAAAACCCGCTGATGGTGAAGCAATCCCTTTCAGAGCATTGGAAAAGATAACAGTCGAAGGACAAGTCTTGAATGCTTCGGGAACGTTGGCTACTGATTTTACGGGTTTGTTGAATCCAACAGTAAAAGACAGCAAGGTGACTATTACCTGTTTGAATAATAACAAGACGGAAGATACTCCCTTTAGTTTTACCGATTATCCGAATACTCTTTTTATCGGAAACGATTCCGTGCGTAACGGAAAGTTCAGCTTTACCTTTACTGTCCCGAAAGACATCTCTTATTCCGGGTTGCAAGGGAAAATGAACCTGTATGCAGTCGATTCCGAGAACGGCAATGAGGCGCAAGGTAATTTTGATAATTTCACTGTCGGAGGTACTTCCGAAACAGCGGATACTGATACGGTAGGTCCTGAAATACGTATGCTTTATCTGAATGACACAACTTTTGTGGATGGTGGAAAAGTAAACACGACTCCCTATTTTGTTGCTGAGCTGTGGGACAAGAGCGGCGTGAATATTACGGGTAGCAGTGTCGGACATGATATGATGTTGGTGATAGACGGATCGCCTCTTCTGAGTTATAACCTCAACAGTTATTATAACTTGTTGTCGGGTGAAGAGGGAGCCGGTATTGTCCAATTCTCGATTCCTGCATTAGAGCCGGGTATGCACACGGCTGAGTTCTGGGTTTGGGATATTTTGAATAACTCGACTGTCCGGACCTTTACCTTTGAAGTTGTCGAAGGCCTGAAGCCCAATCTGGTCGATGTCGTAGCAACCCCAAGTCCCGCACGCGGACAAGTGACCTTCCATATTACGCATAACCGCCCGGAAAGCCGGATGCGTGTTGGCATCATGGTCTACGATCTGGCAGGCCGTCTCTATTGGAAACATGAAGAAAGCGGCACGTCCGATCTCTTCAGTGCCTATTCAGTCTCCTGGGATCTGACCGACGGAGCCGGTGCACGCCTGCGTCCCGGTGTCTATATCTACCGGGCAGCCATCAGCACCAATAACTCCAAAGAGGCAACGACTGCGAAGAAGTTGATAATATTAGGTGAGTAATACATTTTTCGTTCCCGTCCGAAAAAATATGATTCCCGTCCGAAAAAATATAGCCTATGACCCATCCGTCAACAGGCTATAGGGTAGCGGCTAAAAGGCGCTTACTCTAAGAAAAACATGACTTTGGATAAATTAATTCCTCTTTCTGGGTAGTATGTGAATATTAATGTCTACATTTGAGCACGTCTACAAATGGACGCAACTAAAATTATTTAGCTATGAGCAAATTTATCAATCCTTTCTCGGATTACGGCTTCAAGTTGATTTTTGGCAGTGAGGTCAGTAAAGATCTAATCATTAGTTTTTTAAACAGTGTTATTCAGGATGAAGTAATCGTTAATATTACATTTCGTAATGTGGAAATGCTTGGCATGAAGCATGACCAGCGCAAAGCCGTTTTCGATATCTTCTGTGAAAATGAAAAAGGTGAGTTTTTTATCGTGGAGATGCAGAAAGCGCGGCAGAAGTATTTTTCTGACCGTATTCTCTACTATGCCTCATTCGCGATTCAGCAACAGAGTATCGTGGCACGTGAAAAGATCGCGTGTCTGGAAGACGAACCTAAGAAGGCTTATTGGGATTACAGCATCAGCAAAGTCTATATCGTCTGCATCCTTAATTATGTTATGGAACCGTCATTACCCCATAAATACCGTTGGGATGTGGTGCGAATGGATCGCGAATTGAAGGTCCCTTTCAGTGAAACCTTGAATGAAGTGTATTTTGAAATGCCGAAATTTGTGTTACCTTTGTCAGAGTGCAATAGCATTTATCTTAAATGGCTGTATGTGTTGAATAATATAGATATAATGGACCGTTTACCCGAAGAACTGAACAACCAGCTGTTCCGCAAGTTGAAAAGCATAGTGGAAATCGAGCGGATGTCTGCCAACGAACGTTTGGAATACGAACTGAGTTTGGCTGTCGAACGCGATATGCTCTCCGCTCTTGACGCCAGTCGGGAAGAAGGTCTGGTGAAAGGTCGTGCAGAGGGGTTAGCGGAAGGCGAAGCAAAAGGAGAGGCTAAAGGTCTTGCAGAAGGATTGCGCCAAACAGCTATAAACATGAAACGCACAGGATTGGATGTAGACACCATTGTAAACTGTACGGGCTTATCCAAAGAAGAAATCCTTGCCTTGTAAACAATTACCCCACTTCCTCCCACAACCGCATAAACTCCAACGTATTCATGGTGGCAGTCAGGACAAAGAAGCCGATGACGGTCCAGTCCAATATCCGGTACATGCGGACCGGGAGGCGGTTGTACAGCCAGCCTAACAGCATCGGGACGGCAAACATCCAGTGGCCGCCGAACAGAATGGCTTCGTTCATTCCGTAGCGGATAATAAAGTGGATCACGAAGTCGATGCTCAGATACATAAGCAATAGCTGCACATACTTGTTTCGCAGGTTGAGCAAGGCAGAGGCCGCCACCAACACTAACAGGAGCACGACCACCGCATTGTTCCAACTATGTAGATATTCGCTGGGACGCAGCACCACCTCATGGCCGACCTGTTGTTGCGTCAGAGGCGTACTCATGATCGTGTTTCCCCAGAAATCGATCAATGCCTGTTTGCTGAATGTCTCGTCGTGGATGAAATACTGTCCGAGTTGTTGCGTTGTTTCGATCGGGGAGGGCCCTTCGGGAGCGAACAACTTTGCTTTAAGCGTGTAAAAGCCCATGATGACGGCTACGCAAACGACGAAGGGAAGCATCACTTTGAAGCCTGTCCGTATCTTATGCAGGAAAGGCGTTTTGTTCAGAAATACCGCCATTGCCGGTTTGGCTGCGTTTGTAATCGTGATTCCTCCACAGAGGAAAGAAAGGAAGAGGATGGTCCGTCCCTTTATATATCCTGTCAGTTTATATTCCCTCGATAGCATTAACAGGGAAAAGACAAGCAGGAAGAAAGAGAACGGATAGCTTTCGGTTGTGAACGACAAGACGACAGTCGTAAAGAAACAACCTGTAAATCCGGTGAGCAGTAAGGCACGGCGGGTGGAGACCTGGACAATCTGTTTCAGGTAACGATAGATCAGTACCAGACCGCCGGTTATCAACAGGTTCATCAGCACCAGACAGATAATACCGCCGGTTTTCTCTTTGAACAGGCTTGTCAACAGGATTATCAACAGGGTTTTCAACAAATGAAACAAGCTGAAGAACGGATGGCTGACGTCGAACGCCCCTCCGCGTGTATGCAGGTGGAACAGGTTGTCATAGCCTAAATAGCTGCCCGGCCCTCCGTTCGGAACGTCTATCAGCTCTGTGTAAAAGAGCATATAGTAGCCGATTATCCCATAAAGAAGGAAGAAGAAAAGAAAGAGTCCGGTCTCTGTCCAACTGGGCGGAAACAGGGTTCGTCTCGTCTCTCTCCACTCGATTCGGAGTGCGCGCAGCAGGGTGGACAGGCAGGAAGGTATCGTCATCTTTGTCGTTTATTGAATGGTTTATAATGGGGAACGTCGGCAATGGCAAGCAGTTCTTTGTCACCGGAACTGTCACCATACACATATAAAGTCTCGGAAATAACATCCGGATATAGCTTGCGAAGCCTGCGGACTTTCTCGGTCCCTTTGCAGTTGGGTGTGGAAAAACGTCCTGTCAGGACACCGCCTTCGACCTCCAGTTCCGTTCCTTCCACCTGCCGGATTCCGACTGTTTCCGCCCAAGGACGTATCCAGTCCGGTACGGAGGCGCTGATGATGACGACTTTGTCACCCTTTTCCTGGTGCTTGCGAATCTCTTCCAGGGCGGCAGGATAAACCAACTCCGGTATGCGGGCGGCATATCGCAGGCAAGCTTGCCGGAAATCCGCTACGCTCATTCCGCGAAGGAAGGATGAAAAGACAAGTTCTTTCGCCCGGTGTGTGGAGAGGATGCCTGTCAGGGCTGTTAGTTTTAATATGATTATCAGGGGAAGACGGAGGATGAACGCCGTCCGTCCGCAAGTCCGTATCAGGAAGTCCGGTAGGGAGTCGCGGGAGATGATCGTTCCGTCAAAGTCGAATACAGCTATTGGCATATCAGTAAATAAGTAAAGCGAATACGACGAACCAACCCGCGACAGTCAGTTGCAACGTCCGGTCTTGCAACAAAATATCGGTCGGGTTACAATTACTTTTTTCCACCAGGATGATTTGCAGGTATCGCATGATTCCTGCCAGAACGAACGGGATCGTGACATACAGATACTCGCTGCTCCTTGCCGTCACTTCCGGCGAAAGGGTGTACAGGATGTAGGTCACGGCAATAATGGAGGAGAGGAACGACAGGACTACATTCAGGTAGTCGATTGTATAGCCGGTAATATTTTTCCGGGAAACCTGTCCCGTCTCCATGAAATTAAGCAAATCGTCCCTTCTCTTGGCAAAAGCGAGGAAGAGGGAGAGGATGAAAGTCATAATGATCAGCCAGTGGGACAACTCGATGTCTCCCGCCGTCGCTCCTGCCTCCAGACGGATGATGAAACCGCAGGCGACAATCATGACGTCTATGATCTGCACCTGTTTGAGGTAAAGCGTGTAAGCCAGGTTCAGGAGGATATATCCTCCCGCCAGCAACCAGATGAGGTTGCTACTTGTATGTATAAAGCTGAAGCATACAGCGCTTATGCCGTAAAGAAGGAGCATGAAACCGACAGCCTCTGCCGGCGATACCTTGCGGGCGGCAATCGGGCGGAACCGTTTGGCGGGGTGCAAGCGGTCTTCCGCCGCATCCATTAAGTCATTGAACACATAGACGCCGCTGGTAAGCATACAGAAACCGGCAAACAGGAGCACAACGTTTTGCAGCCTGTCCAAAGCCCCTATCTCCTGCGCAAAGAACAGAGGGAGAAACAAGATGATGTTTTTTACCCATTGGGAAGGGCGCATCAAAAGAAATAATGCTTTAACTTTGCCTGTCGATTGCATATCTTTCATACTCAAAGGGCAAAAGTAGGAATTTTATTCGAGCATACAATAAAGTTAGGATTATTCAGTTTATAATACAGTCGGCGAAGGACTGCCGGCTGGGTTCAATTAAATTAAAACGTATGATAAGTAAATTCAGAATCGGGACACTCGTTATATTGCTTGGTCTTTTCATCTCCGCAACAGCGTGGGCGGAAGGCGATGATATTAAATATTCACCTATCGAAATGGCTGTGCCTTCCTTGATTATCGCTCCTGATGCGCGTGGCGGCGGAATGGGTGATAACGGTGTTTCCACTTTGCCGGATATCGGTTCACAATATTGGAACGCGGCCAAATATGCTTTTATGTATAGCAAGGCAGGGGTGAACCTGTCTTATACGCCTTGGTTGCGTAAGTTGGTCAACGACGTGGCATTGGTGAATATGTCCGGTTACTATAAAATAGGGGATAATGATTTGCAGGCGGTTGGTGCCTCTTTGCGCTATTTCTCCTTGGGTGAAGTGCCGCAGTATGAAAACATCGGCGACCAGCCTATTTATGCAAACCCGTATGAGATGGCGTTCGACGTGAGTTATAGCCGTAAGTTGTCGGAAAACTATTCAATGGCGGTTGCTTTGCGTTATATCCGTTCCGATATGGGTGTCGACCCGAATGAGTTGAAGCATGCCGGCAATGCGTTTGCAGCCGATATCTCCGGATATTTGGAGAAGTATGTGATGATGGGCAGTGCGGAAGCTTTGTGGAGTTTCGGTTTCAACCTGTCGAACATCGGTAGTAAGATTTCGTATGACGAAGGTACGAACAATATGTTCCTTCCTGCCAAGTTAGCTTTGGGTACCGGTTTGCTTTATCCTATTGACGAGTATAACCGTATCGGCGTTTATCTGGATTTAAGTAAATACATGGTTCCTTCCGTTCCGCAGAAGAAAGACGGAGAGACGGATGAAGAGTTTACCGCCCGCAAGGAAGACTACAAGGCTTTGTCCAGTATCTCCGGTATGTTCAAGTCGTTTAGCGATTCTCCTAACGGCTTTAAAGGCGAATTGGAAGAGGTGATGGTTTCGGTCGGAGCCGAATATAGCTACAATGAACAATTCTTCGTTCGTGGCGGTTATTTCTACGAGAGTGCGAATGTCGGTAACCGTAAGTATTTCTCTGTCGGCGCCGGTTTCCGTATGAGCGTTTTCCAGTTGGATGCCGCTTATCTGATCAGTACCGTTCCGCAGAACCCGTTGGACCAGACACTTCGTTTCTCCCTGTCCTTCGATATGGACGGGATTAAGAATCTGTTTCGGTAATTGAAAGTTGAAAGTTAAAAGAAGATGAAGATACGGGTGGGTTTCGGATATGATGTGCATGCGTTGGTGCCGGACCGCGATTTGTGGTTGGGCGGAGTGAAGATCGAGCATACGTTGGGCTTGCAGGGCCATAGCGATGCCGACGTGTTGATCCATGCCATTTGCGATGCCCTTTTGGGGGCGGCCAATATGCGCGATATCGGTTACCATTTTCCCGACACGGCAGGCGAATATAAGGATATAGACAGCAAGATCCTTCTTTATGATACGATGGAACTGCTTCGTGATGCCGGATATACATTAGGCAATATAGATGCGACAGTCGCAGCCGAACGCCCGAAACTGAATCCGCATATCCCCGAAATGAAGCGGGTGATGGCGCAAGTCCTGCAAGTGGATGTCGAAGATATATCCATTAAGGCGACAACCACCGAAAAGTTAGGCTTCACCGGACGGCAGGAAGGAATCGCCGCCTACGCTACGGTCTTGATTCAGAAGTAAGAGAGTCTGCGTCCGACCCAGGCTCGCAGGGGATCGTAAACCAGAAAGTGCTTCCTTTACCTTCCTTCGATTTTACCCCTATTTCTCCTTTCAGGCAGTCTATGATGGTCTTGCAAATGGAGAGGCCGAGTCCCGTTCCCTGGATAAAGGTGTCGAACTTGGCGAACCGCTCGAATACGTGCGGGATGTTTTCTTCTGCAATCCCTTTCCCCGTATCTGTTACATAGAAACGCAATCCTCCTTCTGTTTCCTCGTATCCCATTGTGATGGAACCTTTAAATGTGAACTTACAGGCATTTGTCAGGAAATTGCTCATAACCTGCATCAGCCGGTTCTTCTCCGAATGGATGACGTAAGGCTTTTCAGGCAGGATGCATATTAGCTCCACGCCGGGTTTGGTTTTGTCACGGAACACCTGCATCAGGTGGTTGAACATCTCGGAAACATTTATGTCGCTATATATGAAGTCCAGTTTGCCCGCTTCTATCTTGGACAGGTCGAGGATGTCGTTGATAAGCTGCAGGAGCAATTCGTTGTTTGTCTCTATTGTTTTACAGAACTCTTCCCGGTTTTCTTCCGGGCATTCTCCCTGGGCGATCAGGTTGGAGAAGCCGACGATTGCGTTCAGCGGCGTACGTATCTCGTGGCTCATATTCGCTAAGAATGCCGTTTTCAGGCGGTTTGCCTCTTCTATCTTTTCTTTCTCCCGTTGTTCTTCTTCCGTTTTCCGTTTCTGGATCAGCAGTCGGATACGCAGGAAGGCAACAGACATCAACAGGATAAGGATGACAATCCCGCAGATAATTTGGACTTTGTATTTCTCCAGGAATGTAGGGGGCTGTTCGAAATAGACAGCATTTTGGGGATAGCGGGACGGGGAAATACCATGCCTGTACAGATGCTGGTAATTCAGATATGTCCTGGGAGTCCCGGCCATATGTTCGTGTGTGTTATCTATCTTTTTGCCTTTCAGCATTTCCTGCAGGTAGGTGATGACAGTCTTGTTAAAGTCTTCAACCGAGATATAATGCCCTCCGGCAAAGTTACCTCCCTCTATGTCGAGGTCGTTAATAACGTAGACGGGAGGATTGGAAAAGCTGTTTGTCATTTTCTGTACGTTGTCGATCAGGTAATGGTTCTCTCCTTTCTGGCTTGCCGCATACCAGGAGTAATAGATGATGCCGGCATCTTGGTTGCTGTAGGTCGTGAGCGTATCCAACAGATGTTCCGTCGAAAGCTGCGGCCATGAGAGTACGTCTAACTGAAGGTCCGGGAATTGCTGTTCCAATACGCTTTGCACTTCCTGGCGGGTCAGGATGCTGATGTAGCGGTTGTCGTTCACAAACACGACTTTCTTCAATTCGGGCTGCATCTTTTGCATCATTTCGATTGTCTCCCGGATATAAAGCGGCTGGCTCAGTGTTATAGCATTGTACCCTTTTATGATTGTGGATGTCGGGACCATGGCTTCCTGGGGGTCGAGCTTGCGCTCCACCATATCTTTTATGTTCCGTGGAACCATGCCCCGCGAATAGCAAACCAGACTGGGAACGCCTTTCCATTCGTTATCGAACAGAGGGCGTATCACGAGCCATGCCGGATCGCCGATGCAGACGACAGCCCGGGGAGGGAGCGGATATTCTTCCCGTAGATGGGCCAACTTATTCAGAATCTCTGTTGTGTCTTTGATTATCGGTATCTGCAGCTCTTCTCCTTTGACTTGTAGCCCTTCCTGGGTGATCAGGGTTTGAATGGTCTCATAGGTTTGATGTGTCCAGGTTTCATTAAAGTTGATAGAATGTACTACCAGCACATAGTCTTCATCTGTATGCTGGGCGGACCGTGCCTGCCTGCATATCAGAAGAATAAGAAATGTGAATAAATACCCTGTTATTCTCATATTCGATTGGCAAAATGATAAAGGTACTTGAAAATCATAAAGTTTATGCAAATATAGGTATTATTGTTTGTAATCTTGTTTATCCCGGTGTTAATTTGTAGATTTGAACCCATAAAGAAAAGAGTAAATATGAAGACAAACGACTGGAAAGAGCGTCTGGGGGTTATGTATTCCACCAACCCGGATTTTCAATATAACACAGGTGATGAAGAGGAAGAAGACACACTTCCGAAAGAGAAACAACAGTTGCGTATTTCTTTAGATAAAAGGAACCGGGGCGGAAAAGCCGTGACACTGGTGACCGGTTTCCGCGGGACGACTTCCGATTTGGAGGCGCTCGGCAAATTCCTGAAAGTGAAATGCGGTGTCGGCGGTTCCGCCAAAGAGGGGGAAATCATCGTGCAGGGTGACTTGCGTCCGAAGGTGCTGGAGATATTACAAAAGGAAGGCTACGTCAAGAGCCGTATAATCTGAACCGTATGCTGACTGTCTACAGAGCTTCGGCGGGAGCCGGGAAAACACACAAACTGACCGGGGAATACCTGACCCTGTTGTTCACCGGGCCGGGCGCTTTCCGCCGCATTCTTGCCGTGACCTTTACGAATAAGGCGACGGACGAGATGAAGACCCGTATCATCGATGAACTGTATAACTTAGCCTCCGGCAAGAAATCGGATTATGTGGAATTACTCGGCTCGACCTATTCGCTTACGGAGACGCAGGTCCGGAAGCAGGCAGCAAAGATACTGATTGATATCCTGCACGACTATTCCGCCTTTAATATCAGCACGATCGACCGCTTTTTCCAACAGACTATGCGTGCCTTTACCCGCGAGATTGGCTTGCAGGGAGGATATGGCATCGAGATGGACCAGGAACTGGTCCTGACTACGGCTATCGACAACCTGCTGTCGGATTTGGAAAAGCCCGAGAGCAAGGATCTGTTAGGTTGGTTGCTCCGGTTTGCGGAAGACAAGATAGAGAACGGCGGGGAGTGGAACCTCCGTAAAGACATCATGTCCCTGAGCCGGGAAGTTTTTAAGGAAAGTTATAAGGCTTTCAGTGAAGAAGTCGGCCGGGATATAGAAGATAAGAAAGCGTTGGATGACTATAAGAATGCTCTCTACGGCATCATCCGTTCTGTGGAGACTGCCGCCAAAGAATTGGGGGAACGCGGATTGGAGATTCTGGCTGAATACGCACTCAAACCGACGGACTTCAAGGGAGGGAGCCGTTCGCCCCTGACCCTTTTCGACCGTTTGGCGCAAGGGGAAATGAAGGAACCGTCAGCGACCTTTATCGGCTTGGCGGACAACCTGGACGGATGCTTTACGAAGACGACCCCGCTCGGCGCCCGGCAAATCATCGGATGTGCCTTTGAAGACGGACTGAACGACTGCATCAAAGGCATTGTCGCCTTGTTTGGCGATCTGACCGCCTATAATACGGCCCGTGAGATTGTGCGCTATTACTACACGTTGGGAATCCTGACGGATGTTTCCCGCCAGATTGCGGCTTACCGGGAAGAAAAGAATGTGATGCTGATAGCCGACACGACCGAACTGTTGAATAAGGTGATCGGCGGGAGCGATGCCCCTTTCATCTATGAAAAGACCGGTACGCACGTCGACCATTATATGATAGACGAGTTCCAGGATACCAGCGGGATGCAGTGGAATAACTTCCGTCCGCTGATTGAAGAAAGCCTGGCGCATAACCGGGATAACCTGATCGTGGGAGATGTGAAACAGAGTATCTACCGTTTCCGCAATTCCGACTGGAAGCTGCTCGATGAGCAGGTGCAGGCCGACTTCTCGCCCGAAGAGGTCCGCGAAGAGACCTTGAAAGATAACTGGCGCAGTTGCCGGAATATCGTGATGTTCAACAATGCCCTTTTCACGACATTGCCCGGCGTGCTTCAAGGGATGTATAACGAAGCCCTTTCCGCCTCTTCCCTGACGGAAGAACAACGGGCGGCCTATTTTACCAAGATCATGTCCGCCTACGACAATAGTTTCCAACAGGTTCCTCCGCCTTTCCGGGAGAAAGAGGGGCATGTGCGGATCGAATTCCTCTCCGGTGATGACGAAAAAGACTGGAAGGAAGAGGCGCTGGAACGTCTGCCGGGCGTACTTGAAAAACTGCAGGACAACGGATATGCCCTGAAAGATATTGCCATTCTCGTCCGTACCAACCAGGAAGGGGCGCAGGTGGCGGATACGTTGCTGACATATAAGGAAGAACATCCTTCCGACCATTATAACTACGATATAATCTCCGATGAGGCCCTGTTTGTAAGCGGTTCGACGGCGGTCCGCTTCTTAGTTTCCCTGTTGCGCTACCTGAAGAACCCGGACGACAGGACGAACGAACAGATCGCCTTGTACTCCTATTGGATACTGAACGCTGTTCCCGCACCCGATGCAGGGTCGCAAACGAACAGCATCGAATGCGGAAGCCGCGCAAAGACCTTCCCGCCGGAGATCGCATCAGCCCTGCAAGGGCTTTCCCGCCAGTCGCTGTATGAGATAACGGAGGGGCTGTTCCGCCTCTTCTCCGCCGACTTTCCGGCGAACGAGCAGGTCTTTGTACAGGCTTTCTTAGATATGGTTTCCGAATATACCCAGAAGGAGAGCGCAGACCTGAGCCGTTTCCTGAAATGGTGGGATGAGACTGGTTGCCGGAAAACGATTGCCACGCCTGACGGACAGAACGCGGTCCGCATCCTGACGGTCCATAAGTCGAAGGGATTAGGCTTTAAGGTTGTGATCATACCTTTCGGCGATTGGGAAATCGACCATAAGCCGACGAAGCCTGTGATCCTCTGGTGTCATCCGGAGGAGAAACCATTCAACCGTCTTCACCTGGTCCCCGTGCGTTACAGCCAGTCGTTGGCGAAGACAATCTTTGCAGCCGATTACTTTAAAGAACGTTTGCACGCCTTTATCGACAATCTGAACACATTATATGTCGCCTTTACCCGCTCGAAAGAAGAGTTGGTCGTATTCTCCCCGCGTCCGAAGAAGATCAAGGAAGAAACAGGCGAGGTGGAAAAGATATCCTCTTTGACGGATGCTCTTTGGGCAGGCCTGCACACGGAGGTCTCCGATACCCGGGCAGGCGAGAGACTGATCTCGTTGCCGGCATCTTTTGATACCGGAAGAGGCGTGTTCGAACTGGGTGACTGGTGGCGTCCGGTTGCCAAGACCGAAGAGACAGGCATGCAGGAGGTCGGAATGAGTCGCATGAACTCGATCTCTCCGGATGACCGCTTGCAACTGCGTCTGCATGGGAAAGGCTTCTTCTTCGATAATGCCCGCCGGAAGCATGGCGCCCTGATGCATGAGGTGTTGAGCCGTATCCGTACGCGGAAAGATATCCCCCAGGCCGTTGAACGCTACCGCCAGGAAGGCGTGATCGACCGGACGGAAGCGGCGGCGCTTGTCTCCCGCCTGGAAGAGTTGTTGAATATGCCGGATGCCGCACCCTGGTATGACGGGACGACCCGCGTGCTGAACGAAGTCGACATCCTGTTCGGAAACGGGCTGTCGAAGCGTCCGGACCGTGTGATGATTACCGATGACCGGGTTGTTGTTGTCGACTATAAATTCGGGGAACATCCTGACCAACGCTATCATCGCCAGATTCGCAACTATCTGAAGCTGATCCGCCAGATGGGATATAAGGAGGTGGAAGGTTTCCTCTGGTATGTCGAATTAAGCAAAATAGAAGCTGTGAAAGGGGGATATATTTTTGTTATTCGGTAAAAATGAATATTTTTGCAGATTCTTACGATAAAATACACGATTAGATTACAGAATGAAAGTACATAAAGAAGGAACAGGTCTGTTGTTAACGCTCTTCACGATATTCTTTATTGTGGACGTTGCGCTGTATCATACTGTCAACAAAGGATGGGTCTTTTACGGCACAACCTTTGTCACCACTGTCCTGTTCTTATTGGTACTTAACTTCTTTCGCAGTCCGTTCCGCCGCTTCCCCTACGATTCGGAAGGCTTGGTGATTGCTCCCGCCGACGGGACGATCGTGGCGATTGAAGAAGTGAAGGAGAACGAGATATTGCATAGGGAATGCCTGCAAATCTCAATATTCATGTCCGTCTTTAACGTGCATGCCAACTGGTTCCCCGTAAACGGGACAGTCAAGCACGTATCGCATCAGAACGGACGTTTCATGGCGGCCTACCTGCCGAAAAGCAGTACGGAGAACGAACGTTCGGCCGTTGTGATTACGACCCGCAACGGGATAGATGTCCTGGCGCGGCAGATTGCGGGAGCGATGGCGCGACGCATTGTAACTTATGCCAAAGTCGGCGACAAATGCCACGTCGACGAGCAGATGGGATTTATCAAATTCGGTTCCCGTGTGGATGTCTACCTGCCTGTAGGGACGGAAGTACTGGTTGAAATGGACCAGAAGGTTACCGGTAACCAGACTCCGATAGCCCGCTTGGGAAAATAAAAGAAGTAAATGAGCATCAAACAAAGTATACCTAATTTAGTGACCTGTTGCAGTCTTGTATCAGGTTGCATCGCCTGTGTGATGGCGTTGAAAGGCAACCTGCCGATGGCAACCCTGTGGATTGTCGTGGCGGCTGTTTTTGATTTTTGCGACGGTTTTGCCGCCCGTTCCCTGCATGCCTATTCTCCGATGGGAAAGGAACTGGATTCCCTTTCCGACATGGTTAGTTTCGGGGTGGCCCCCGGAATGATTGCCTACTGGCTGTTGGAGCAGGCTTGTATGACGGTTCCCGCTTTGGGAAACGCCGCCCCTTATATTCCGTATTTGGCTTTAGTGATACCTGTCTTTTCCGGGTTGCGCCTTGCCAAATTCAATATCGACGAAAGGCAAACGACCTCTTTCATCGGTATGCCGGTGCCGGCACATGCTCTTTTCTGGGCTTCTATCGGATATGCGTTTCGGGCTTCCATTCCGGTGGACAACATCGGGTTCATTGCCGGGATAATCGTTTTAGCGATCCTGTTCTCTTTGTTGTTGGTCTCGGAGGTCCCGATGTTCTCTTTAAAGGTCAAGTCGTTAAAGTGGAAAGGCAACGAACTTCGCTACATCCTGGTAGGCGGCGCAGTGGTCTTTGTGGCTCTCTTTGGCGTTCTGGGTATTGCCGGAACGATTATACTCTATATCGCCTTGTCTTTTTTTAACAAAAGAAGATAAACAAGAATTCGTATCTTTGTGTTTGTGTAATAAAAACCAACTAAGTGACGGAGTATGTTTAAATTTTTGTTTGTAATGTTCTTCTTCTTTATCCTGTTAGTATTCCTGATGGGATTTTCAATCTTGCGTACGTTCAAAAATATCCTGTTTGGCAGCGGAAGCAGCGGGAAAAAAGGAGGGCAACGCCGTCAAACAACCACCTCTTCTTCCTCCGGACGGAGCAGCACGTACGAAGAACCTTCTTCCGTATCCCGTAAAAAGATATTCGCCAAGGACGAAGGCGAGTATGTCGACTATGAGGAGGTGAAATGAATCCCAAAATATCCATCCGCTTTTTTGCAGACCGCGAGGTTCGTGCTATATGGGACGACGAACGTGAGAAATGGTATTTTAGTGTTATTGATATTGTCAGTGCTTTAAACGGGCAGGACGATTATACAAAAGCCCGTAACTATTGGAAATATCTTAAGAACAAATTAAAAAAAGAGAACAGTCAGTTGGTTAGTGACGCTCACCAACTGAAATTAACTGCACCTGATGGAAAGAAATATTTGACAGATACGTTTGATAGTGACGGCGTGATCTCTCTTGCCAAGCATTTCCCAAATAACAAAGCCCTGAAGTTTCTTGATTGGTTTACATATAGCGATAACAGCAGTGACGGACAGAGTAAGAAAAAAGCATATTCTTTTTTTGAAAGTAACCTGGTCAGGGAATCGGAAATCGGGACGGTGAAAAGTTTGCAGCAAATCCATGCCTATATTTTCGGAGGGATATATGACTTTGCGGGAAAAATAAGGCAGAAGAATATTTCGAAAGGCGGCTTTCAGTTTGCAGTGGCGCACTTTTTAGGCAACACATTAAAGCAAATTGAACAAATGCCTGAGAATACATTCGACGAGATAGTCGATAAATATGTGGAGATGAATATAGCCCATCCATTCATGGAAGGAAATGGCCGGAGTACGCGTATTTGGTTAGATCTGATTTTCAAGAAACACCTGAAACAGTGTGTGGATTGGAGCAAGATTAATAAAACTGATTACATGGACGCAATGGTAAGAAGTTCTATAAACAGCAGCGTACTGAAACAGTTACTGAAGAATGCTTTGACAGATAAGATCAACGACCGTGAAATCTTTATGAAAGGGATTGATTATTCGTATTATTATGAAGAAAACGAATAATATGCTCTTTTAGCGCTTTTGCTGGAAAAAGCGCTTCATCTCTTCTGCGCATTCTTTTTCGAGGATGCCCGTTTTTACGATGGCTTTAGGATGGAAGGCTTTCGGGGCATATTGCCGGAAGCCTCTTTTTTCGTCTGTCGCTCCGTAGACGATTGTGCTTAGTTGTGCCCATCCGATGGCTCCGGCACACATGACGCAAGGCTCCACGGTTACATACAGGCTGCATCCCGTCAGATATTTGGCACCTAAGACACCTACGGCGGCCGTTATCGCCAGCATCTCGGCATGGGCGGTAGGGTCGTTGAGGCGTTCCGTCTGGTTATGTGCACGGGCTATGATCTGGTTGTTGCATACGATGACGGCGCCGACCGGGACTTCGCCTTCGGCAGCTGCGGCGCGGGCTTCTATCAGCGCCTGCTTCATGAAATATTCGTCGTTGAAAGGATTGATCATCTTCTCATTTCGTTTTCGTTGAAGAGGGTCGGATAGTCCTCTTCCAGTGTTTTGAGTATGTGGGACAGGATCGTCTCGCGGTACCAGCGGGACTTGTTGGCTATCTTATACCTGGCAAGATAACGCTCCACAGCCTTCTGCTCATCGTCGTTGAGCATAAAAGTAACCTTGTGCACACGCGGGTGGTTCGGTTGAGGGGGCGAATATTTACGTTTCAATGCCATTGTTCTGCAAATGTAAGATTGAAAGCTCAAATAAAAAAGAAAAACGTTATATTTGTGCAAATTACACAGGATGGCAAAACGGAACGAAACAGGGAAAGACGGGGAAGCCGTTGCGCGTGTTTTTCTGGAAAAGCATGATTATACGATTGTCCATACGAATTGGCATTGGCATCATTATGAGTTGGATATCGTTGCCATGAAAGACGGCGAACTGGTTGTCGTGGAGGTCAAGACTCGCTCGGATGATTATCTTTTAGCGCCGGAGGAGGCTGTGGATAACGGCAAAATCCGCCGCATCGTGACAGCAGCCGATGCCTATGTCCGCTTTTTCAATCTCGAATTGCCGGTCCGTTTCGATATTATTACCGTGATAAAGAAAGGCGGGGACTATGAAATCGACCATATCGAAGACGCGTTTTATGCTCCTTGCCGCTAATATGAAAGATATATGAATATAGAAGAAGCCCGGGAATATTGTCTGTCGTTGAAGAATGCGACGGAATGTTTCCCTTTTGACGATGTCTCGTTAGTGTTTAAGGTGGAAGGGAAGATGTTCCTGCTTCTGCCGTTGGATGCGAGTGAACCGTGCGTGTCGCTGAAATGCAGTACCGACTACACCGAGGAGCTGCGCGAACGCTATACGGCTGTGGAAGGCGCCTATCATTTTAATAAGAAATACTGGAACACGATCTATCTCGACCGCGATATGCCGGATGAGGAGATCAAGCACTGGATCCGCCATTCCTACCGTGAAGTAATAGCCAAATTGCCGAAGAAAAC
Source organism: Parabacteroides sp. AF17-28 (assembly GCF_003479205.1). Classification (NCBI taxonomy): domain Bacteria; kingdom Pseudomonadati; phylum Bacteroidota; class Bacteroidia; order Bacteroidales; family Tannerellaceae; genus Parabacteroides; species Parabacteroides sp. AF17-28. The sequence goes on from NZ_QUGV01000018.1 coordinate 111,832, forward strand.
AAGAGAACTCTACAATGAATAAAGAGAACGAAACTCCGCGGATTATCCGGCTGGATGAGACAAATTCAACCAATAACTACCTGCGGGAGCTACTTGCCGGGGACGCATTGCCGGAGGGCAGCCTTGTCATTGCCGACTTCCAGACTGCCGGAAAAGGGCAGGTGGGGAACTCATGGGAGTCGGAAGCCAGGAAAAACCTGATGTTCAGTCTCCTGCTGTATCCCGATTTCCTTCCGGCAAACCGCCAATTCCTGATTTCCCAGATCGCTTCCCTGAGCGTCAAGGAGACGTTAGACGGCTATATCGACTCCGTCACGGTGAAATGGCCGAACGATATCTACTGGAAAGACCGTAAGATATGCGGTATGCTGATCGAGAATGATTTGTCGGGACAACATCTGTATTGTTCGGTTATCGGCATCGGCCTCAATATCAATCAGGAGGTTTTCCGGAGCAATGCCCCCAATCCTGTATCGCTCACCCAAATTACCGGGAAGACGTACGACCGCGAAGAGGTCCTGAAACGTTTCCTGCGTATCTTCTTCAATTATTATTGCCTGTTGCTGCAAGAGAAAGAGGAAGAGGTCCGCGCGGCTTATATGGCAGCTTTATATCGTGGTGACGGCTATTATCCCTATGTCGACGAAAACGGCCGTTTTGAAGCCCGTATCTACGCAATCGAGCCGACCGGCCACCTGATCCTGCAACTGCGTGACGGGGAGCGGAGGAGATATGCTTTTAAGGAGGTGACGACGGTTATTTAGCTGAGACATATACATAACCACCTTTCCGTATATCCTCAAAACTTTGTATGCCGATCGGCATTTTTCTGATTGCTCTATCCATAAAGCCGTTGCCCGTACGTTAATGTGATGGCACGTCAAGAGGTATGGACGAAAAGGGGTGATATTCCTGTTTTTTTATTACCGATTACCACCGGAAGCATTTGATAATGTGAGATTTATTCCGTATATTTGATTAATTAAAAACACAAGAAAATGACAACAACAACCTTCCGCAT
>NZ_QUGV01000019.1:0-97859 GCF_003479205.1 Parabacteroides sp. AF17-28
GCAATCGTAAAATAAGAATGAATTTATAATCAAATAATTCTAAATAGATTGCGCGGGGTTGTGCGGGATGCGCGTAGAGACGGACGGCCGTCCGTCTCTACATTACGGATGAGACAACGCAACAATCGCTGCTCCTGCCGGTGTAGTCGTAGTTGCTATCGAAGGTGAAGATGCTGTAAAGGCAATCGTAAAATAAGAATGAATTTATAATCAAATAATTCTAAATAGATTGCGCGGGGTTGTGCGGGATGCGCGTAGAGACGGACGGCCGTCCGTCTCTACATTACGGATGAATATCCGTTTATCCCAATCAACACCAATTACCCTGTGACAGGCGAACAAGCGGTCAAGTTTAATATTAATAATACTAAAGTAATTGAATTAAAAGTTCAATGTAGCCTGTAGCCCTGTGAAGGACGAAAGCATACAAAAGATTAGTCCCGGAAGATGGTAACACTTCCGGGGCTTTGTCGTTTTATAGGGTTGCCGCTTCTTTGTCCCTGTGCTTGACGTGCCGTATCCGGAACTATAATAAGCCCCCCTTCTCGAATCCGTCTCATATCTTATTATTTTGATAGTCGTTATCTATTCTTTATCTTTGTCATCCAATATAAAGATATAGGAAAATATGAACCCTTTAGATATTATAGCCAAATACTACCCGGTAGACTCGGAAGTGTACCGGATATTGGTTATTCATAGTAGAAGCGTGGCTGATAAGGCCTTGGCCATAGCCCGGATGCATCCGGAGATGAATCTCGACTTGACTTTTGTGGAAGAAGCGGCGATGCTGCACGATATAGGTATTTTCCGTTGTAACGCTCCCGATATTGCTTGTTACGGTGATGCCGAATATATTTGCCACGGCTACCTCGGCGCCGAGCTGATGCGGGCGGAAGGTTATCCCCGCCATGCCCGTGTGTGCGAGCGGCATACCGGAACGGGTATTACGCTGGCGATGATCGAAGAACGCAACTTGCCCCTTCCGCATCGCGACTTTATGCCGGAAACCCTGGAAGAACAATTGATTTGTTTCGCCGATAAGTTTTATAGCAAAACGAAACTGGATAAAGAGAAGTCTGTCGAAAAGGTTAAACAGGGGCTTTCCAAGTATGGGAATGACACTGTTATGCGGTTTGATAACTGGTGTAAACTCTTTTTAGGGGAATAAAAAGGGATTGGCTCACTAAAAAGTTATACATTTGCCCGCTGTAACACACTGCAAATAACGACGGAATGTTTTTGAAATACAAATGCCTGATTATTTTGTTGTTTTTCCTCACCGGAAACCTGATGACTGAGGCGCAGGAACTTATTGCTCCAACCGACACGGTACTGGCTGTTGTGGGCGATACGATCGTGCCTGCCGACAGTGTGGCTGTATTGGATACCGTTCCGAGAAAGCAGGCGGGGCTGGATGCGCCGGTTTCGTATGAGGCAAAAGACTCGATCATTATGACCGGTAATAACTGGGCCTATCTGTTTGGGGAAAGCAACGTAAAATATCAACAGATCGAACTCCAATCCGAGAATATAGAGATGAATATGGACAGTAGCTTAGTGTATGCTACCTTCGGCCTTGACTCGATCGGGGAAGAATTCGGTTATCCGCTTTTTAAGGATGGCGACCAGCAATACGAATCCAAGACGATGCGCTATAATTTCGGTACGAAAAAGGGGTATATTACGGATGTAATCACGCAGCAGGGCGAAGGATATGTGACCGCCGGACGTACCAAAAAGATGGATAATGATGTCCTGAATATGGTGGGCGGACGCTATACGACTTGCGATGAGCACGACCATCCCCACTTCTATATCCAGATGACAAAGGCGAAAGTCCGTCCGAAAAAGAACATTGTGACCGGACCGGTTTATATGGTGTTCGAGGATGTGCCCCTTTACCCGATCGGCTTGCCGTTCTGTTTCTTCCCGTTCTCCAGTTCGTATTCTTCCGGTGTCATCATGCCGACGTTCGGTGATGAAAGTTCGCGCGGTTTCTACCTGCGTGACGGGGGATATTACTTTGCATTGAGCGATTATATGGACTTGGCTTTGACCGGTGAAATCTATACGAAAGGTTCATGGGGGCTGTCGGCTCGTTCTTCTTACCGCAAGCGGTATAAGTTTTCGGGTAGTTTCAACGCCTCTTACCTGGTTACCCGTTTGGGAGACAAAGGACTTCCTGACTATAGCCTGTCGAAAGACTTTAAATTGAACTGGACGCATTCGCAGGACCCGAAAGCAAACCCTTACCGGACGTTCTCGGCCAGTGTGAACTTCGCGACCAGTAGCTACGACCGTAATAACCTGAACAGTTTCTATCCCGGTTCGCAAGGGTTTGCAGATGCGAACCAGAATACGAAAGGTTCCAGTATCAGTTTGACGCAACGTTTCCCGAATAACCCGTTCAGCCTCTCGGCTACCATGAATGTGAACCAGCGTTCCAAAGACTCGACGATCTCGCTGACGCTGCCCGATATCACGATTACCATGAGCCGTATCTTCCCGTTCAAGCGGAAAAGCGCTGTCGGCAAGGAACGTTGGTATGAAAAGATTTCCATGAGTTATAACGGTTATCTGCGTAACAGCATCGATACGAAGGAAGACAAACTCTTTAAGTCGAGCCTGGTAAAGGATTGGCGGAACGCCATGCAGCACCAGATTCCGGTCAGCGCAACCTTTACATTGCTCAAATATCTGAATATCTCTCCGTCGCTCAGCTATACCGAACGCTGGTATACCAATAAAGTGGAAAAGGCCTACGATATGCAGAAGAAGACGGTGGTGGACCGCGATACGACTTACGGTTTCTATCGTGTGTTCGACTATAGCACGTCCGTTTCCGCTTCTACAACTTTGTACGGTTTCTACAAGCCGTTGCCGTTTTTAGGAGATAAGATTCAGATGATACGCCATCGCTTCGAGCCTTCCGTCACTTTGAGCTATACGCCGGATTTCGGAGCTGCCAAATATGGTTTTTGGAAGGATCTCACTTATGAAGACCAGTACGGCCAGGAACAACATATTTCTTATTCGCCTTTTGAGCGCGGTATGTTCGGAACGGCTCCAAACGGGAAGTCGGGGAGTGTGAGCTTCCAGTTGGATAACAACCTCGAAATGAAGATTAAGTCGGATCGCGATTCGACGGGTGAGCGCAAGATCAGCCTGATCGATAAGCTATCGTTGGGTATGAGCTATAACATGGCAGCCGATTCATTCAAGTGGAGCGACTTGAGTGTCGGTCTGCGTCTTAAATTCTCCAAGAGCTATACTTTGAACCTGAACGGTACGTTCGATACCTACACATACGGGTATGACGATGCGACAAAGACGGTTCGCCGTCTGGATATCCCGCGTTGGAAAGCCGGTAAGGGCCTCGGTCGTCTGCGCCAGACGGGAACGAGCTTCTCTTATACCTTTAATAACGATACGTTCGGCAAGTTGTTTGGCAAGAAAGACAAGGACGACTCCAACAATCCTCCTGCCGATCCGAACGCCACGAACGATCCCGAATTTGAACAAATCTCTCCGGGAGAGGAGGGCGACCAGCAAGCAAAAACGGAAGGCGGCCGCTTACGGGGTGCGAAGAAAGAGACGGGCGAGTATGATTCGTATGGCTATATGATCAATAAGGTGCCTTGGAGCCTTTCGTTCAGCTATAGTATGCAGTTGCGTTATGGTGATTTTAATCCGAGTAAAATGGAATATAATTATAAGTTGACGCATGCGTTGAGCTTTAACGGTAATATCCAGCCGACGAAGAACTGGCGTTTTAACTTCAATGCGACGTACGACTTCGATACGAAAAAGATTTCATACATGACTTGTAATATAACCCGCGACCTGCACTGCTGGCAGATGACCGCCAGTTTCGTCCCCGTAGGTCCTTATAAGTCTTATACCTTTAATATTGCTGTAAGTTCGTCCCTGCTGAAAGACCTGAAATGGCGTCAGAGCAGCAACTATCGTGACGGACAGACCTGGAAATAATTTACCATTCTATCGGTGTCTGTCCCGTGGCGATCAGATAGTCGTTTGCTTTGCTGAAGTGTTTGTTTCCAAAAAAGCCGCGGTAAGCGGATAGGGGAGACGGGTGTGCCGATTTCAGTACCAGGTTGTGTGCCGCATCGATGAAAGCTCCTTTCCGCTGTGCATACGATCCCCAAAGTATATAAACGATATGGCTCCGTTCTTCTGCCAGGCGGTGGATGACGGCATCGGTAAATTCCTCCCAACCTTTATTCTGGTGCGAACCGGCCTGATGTGCACGGACAGTCAGGGTTGCGTTGAGCAACAGGACACCCTGGTCCGCCCAGCGTAACAGGTTACCGGTCTGTGGAACCGGCTTGCCTAAATCGCTTTCAATCTCTTTGAATATATTGATGAGTGACGGCGGGAACGGTGTCCCGTCCTGGACGGAGAAGCAAAGTCCGTGTGCCTGTCCCGGTTCGTGGTAAGGGTCTTGTCCGAAAATGACCACTTTGACCTTGTCGAACGGGCAGTGTTCGAACGCGCTGAAGATACAGGGGCCGGGAGGATAGATGGTTCTTTGGCGATATTCGTCTTTGACAAAGGTTATCAGTTGTCTGAAGTAATCTTTTTCAAACTCTGAATTCAATCGTTGCTTCCAGCTCTGTTCTATCTTAACGTCCATAATTGTAATTGAAAATTGAAAATTATCTTTGTTGTGCGAATATCCGAAATAATTTTCAATTTTCAATTATCAATTTTCAATTAAATAAGGTACATGCCGGCAGCACGGGCTTCCCGGCGCATGTCTTCCGGCCATATGCTTGCCTGGATTTCTCCGATATGGGCTTTGCGCAGGTAGAACATACACAGGCGGCTTTGTCCGATACCACCACCGATGCTCAAAGGTAGTTCGCCGTTCAGGAGGCGTTTGTGGAAGTATAATTCTTTCTTTTCTTCGGCACCGCATATCGCCAACTGGCGGAGCAATGCTTCTTTGTCGACACGGATACCCATGGATGAAAGTTCCATCGAGCGGTTCAGCACTTCGTCCCAGACAAGCAAATCGCCATTCAATCCGACCTGCCCGTTTTCGGCAACTGTCGACCAGTCGTCGTAGTCCGGAGCACGTCCGTCATGTTTCTTGCCGTTGCTCAGCTGGCAACCGATGCCGATGATAAACACGGCCCCGTATTCCTTTGTGATCGCATCTTCCCGTTCTTTCGGGGTGAAAGTCGGATACTTTTGCAATAGCTCTTCGGAGTGGATGAAATGAATATGCTGGGGAAGCGTCGGACGGATTTCCGGAAACATTTCGTAAACCAGATATTCGGTGCGCACCATTGCAGCGTAGATGCGGCGTACAATTTCTTTCAAAAAGTCTACATTCCGTTCTTCCGCACCCATTACACGTTCCCAGTCCCACTGGTCTACATATAAAGAATGGAGGTTGCCCAATTCTTCGTCGGAGCGGATGGCATTCATGTCGGTATAGATTCCGTATCCTTTTTCGATTTGGTAGTCGGCGAGTGTCAGGCGTTTCCATTTGGCAAGCGAATGGACAATTTCCGCTTTGGAATCATCCAAATCTTTGATTGGAAACGTGACTGCGCGTTCCGTGCCGTTCAAGTCATCATTGATACCCATCCCTTTTAAAACGAACAACGGGGCGGTGACACGCCGCAACCGCAATTCGGAAGACAGGTTTTGCTGGAAAAAGTCTTTAATCTTTTTGATACCCATCTCAGTCTGCGATAAGTTCAATAAAGCCCTGTATCCTGCGGGTTTAATTAGATAGCTCATATGTTTGTTGTGCTTTGTGTTTGTAAATAATGCGTGGCAAAGATAATGATTAATGGCAAAATAGCAATCGTATGCCTTATTTTATTTGCAAAATGGAAGTGATTATCGATTGGAGGGTTGCAAAATATCAAAAGTAATCTTTTTTTGCCCGTTCGTTTGTTTTCCTGCAAGATTATGTCTACTTTTGCGCTGTCTTTGGCTGGGTAGCTTAGCTGAATAGAGCGTCAGATTCCGGTTCTGAAGGTCGTGGGTTTGAATCCCACCCTGGTCACACGAGGGTTTCCGAGTTTTCGGAAGCCCTTTTTTATGGCATACACGTAAACATTTCTTTTTTATTTATGTTTTATAAATGAATAACTAATTAAGAAAGAACAAAGATTATGGTAGCAATTTATAGATTCCTTTTCCCTTCCAAGCCGGAAGGAAATGCTTTTTCCCTGTTTTTATTGGCTTTACGTATCCTTTTGGGGGTGTTATTCCTTTCGCACGGTGTGCAGAAATGGGCTAACTTTGAGGTGTTGTCGACCTCTTTCCCGGATCCGTTGGGAGTCGGGAGTACGGTTTCATTAGGGTTGGCGATTTTTGGAGAGGTGGCTTGTTCTGTCGGCTTTATTTTTGGAGCGCTTTACCGCCTGGCCCTGATTCCGATGATTTTCACGATGGGGATGGCTTTTTTCGTGATACACGGGAATGATCCGTTTGCTGCAAAAGAGTTGGCGTTTATCTATCTGGTCATATTCATCCTTATGTATATAACAGGGCCGGGTAAATTCTCTGTCGACCGTATCCTCTCGTCGGCTTTGGTACGGAAAAGGCGTTGGGAGAGGACTGCTTGATTATTTCGGGAATAAGACACGATTATGATCCAAAACGGAATGGATAGCCCCGGCTAATCAGTTTTCTTTGATTTTAAAGTAATTTAATGATATTGGAATAAACCTTTTAAGCCTATGAGTTGTCTTATATATAGAAAGGCAAATAATAGTGTTTAGTTTTTAAGGTTATATGAAGAACATCAGGTTATTATTTTTTATGGGGATTGTCCTCTTTCTCGGAGGGCAATCCCTTTATTCCCAGACTAAGAAAGAAAGGAAAGAGCAGAAAGCGAAAGAGATAAAAGAAATGATAGATGAGCAGCGGTTTACGATAGATGTGGACCGTGCACTGCCAATGGGAGGGCGTACGGTGAACCTGACGACTCCTTACTCTTTTGAGATGCGCGGTGATTCGGCGATTTCTTATCTTCCTTATTTCGGAAGAGCGTATTCTTTGCCGTATGGTGGAGGCGACGGGCTGCGTTTTGAAGAATCAATTACCGATTATCAATCAACCTTCGAGAAGAAGGGAACCGCTCGAATTAAATTCGTAACCCGTACCAAAGAAGATACTTTCCGTTTTGACGTGCAGGTGTTTTCTAACGGTTCTGCCATTATAAGCGTAACGCCGACAAACAGGCAGAGCATTACCTACCAGGGAGAAGTCGCTCCGAAGAAGAAGGAGTGAACAGACGTCCTTGCCGCGCATTTCGTTCTAAGATACGTTTATTTACCTTTGCCGTAAATTCAAAGTTTTTGAGTCCCCAATCCGGTGCGATCAGCAACTCTTTGGGGGATTGCGATACAAACCTCTCTACCACAATAGAGGGGTTTAATCGTTCTATGAAGTCGATGACCAGTTCGATGTATTCGTCCGCGGTGTAGAGGTGGAACTGTTCGGGGTGCTCGGCCTGTTCCTTCGCCATGCGCGTGTTGCGGATCAGTTGCAACTGGTGCAGTTTCAGCGTGGTAAGCGGCAGCGTGGAAAGGACATCGGCATGATGCAGGATCTCGTCCCGGCTTTCTCCCGGCAGGCCTAATATCAGGTGGGCGCCGGTATAAATGCCTTTGGCTGCTGTCCGGCGGATGGCGTCTTCCGATTCGGCATGCGTATGGCCGCGGTTGATGCGGACGAGCGTACGGTCCAGTGTGCTTTCCAGGCCGTATTCGATCATGACGAATTTTTCTTTGGACAGAGCGGCGAAATAATCCAGCAAAGCCTCCGGCATACAGTCCGGGCGGGTTCCGACAATCAGTCCCCTGACATCCGGATAGGAGAGGGCTTCCTCGTATTTGGCGATCAGCGAATCCAATTCATCATATGTGTTTGTATAGGCCTGGAAATAGGCCAGGTATTTCATATCCGGATATTTGCGGGAAAAGAAGCGGACACCTTCTTCCAGCTGTTCCGTCACGCTTTTCTCCGTATGGCAGTATTCCGGGCTGAACGTCTGGTTGTTACAATACGTGCAGCCACCGAAACCTTTCGTCCCGTCACGGTTGGGGCAGGTGAAACCGGCGTTGATCGATATCTTTTGCACTTTGTGGGGAAAGACTTCCCGAAGGAAGTCACCGAAGTCCCGATATGGTTTGCTGTTTTCCATGCCGGCAAAGGTAATTTATAATGGTTAAAGGGCAATATCCGGTGGTTAATAATTTGATAAAATGATATCTGGGAGCCTCTGTTCTACACAAATATCCTTTATTAGTCGGCAGTTTTCTGTTAAATCCAGCGAGAATGTACTAACTTTGCAATCTGTTCTATTTGAAACATTAAGAAAACAATAAGAGTATATATGAGACGATTTGGGTTTGGAGCTTTACTTGCATTCATGTTAGCCGGTAGCTTGTCTGCGCAGAATGGGAGTAAACGTGTCGATTTAAAAGAGATTACGGACGGAGAGTTCCGCCAGGTTACTAATATCGGTGAGATGCGTTCGCTGCCTGACGGCGAGCATTATACGGCGATGAACGATGCCCGTAACATGATTATAAAATATTCCTATCGTACAGGTGCGCCTGTCGATACACTGTTTAATGCAGCAAAGGCACGCGAATGTACGTTCGATACGTTCGAGGGATATACGATCAGCAGTACCGGGCACCATATATTGGTATGGCGTGATACGGAGCCGATTTACCGCCGCTCGTTCCGGGCAAATGTTTACGATTATGACGTGCGCCGTAATTACGTGAAACCGATCTCCGATTCCAAGAGCAAGCAGATGATTCCGACTTTCTCGCCGGACGGACGGATGGTTGCCTACGTGAGCGATAACAACATCTGGATCCGTAAGTTCGATTTCGATACGGAAGTACAGGTGACGAAAGACGGTGAGCTGAACAAGATTCTGAACGGTATCACCGATTGGGTGTATGAAGAAGAATTTGCCGTGACGAACCTGATGGCCTGGTCGCCGAACAGCGAGCAGTTGGCGTTTGTCCGTTTCGACGAATCGGAAGTGCCGGAATACTCGATGCAGATGTTCGGTACAGGACTCTATCCCGGTTATTACGACTATAAATATCCGAAGGCAGGCGAGAAGAACTCGAAGGTGACGTTGCATGCCTACGATGTGACGACAAAAGATACGAAAATGCTGAAAGTCCCCGTGGAAGAGGATAGTTATATCCCCCGGATTGTCTTTACCAATAATTCGGACCAGTTGGCCGTGATGACGCTGAACCGCCATCAGAATGTGTTCAATATGTATTACGCCAACCCGAAGAGCGGTGTGTTCCGCTTGATCCTGCGGGATGAGAACAAGGCTTATGTCGATTCGGAATGGTTGAACTCCATCCATTTCTATACGAACAGCTTCACGTATGTAAACGAACAGGATGGTTATGCGCACATCTACCTGTATTCACCGACAGGCGTCATGCAACGCCAGGTGACGAAAGGAAACTGGGACGTAACCGCTTTCTTAGGTTACGACGAGGCAACAAAGACGGTTTATTACGAATCGGCGGAAGAAAGCCCGATGCGTCGCGCTGTCTATAAGGTCGACGCAAAAGGCGTAAAGACCAAACTGTCGACCGGGGAAGGTACGAACAACGCCACGTTCAGTGATAACTTCGCTTATTATGTAAACCAATATTCCAATGCCAATACGCCGGTAAGGATTACGGTAAACGAAACGAAGTCGAACAAAGTGTTGCGAGTCTTGCAGGACAACGCCCGCCTGATCGACAAGCTGGCCGGTTACTCGTATGCGAAGAAAGAGTTTATCAAAGTGCGTACAGCTTCCGACTATGAACTGAACGCCTGGATTGTGAAACCGGTGGACTTCGACGAATCGAAGAAATATCCGGTCCTGATGTTCCAGTATAGCGGCCCGAACTCCCAGCAGGTGTTGGATAAATACAGTTTCGATTGGGAACAGTATTTGGCTGCTAACGGTATCATCACGGTTTGTGTGGACGGACGCGGAACAGGTGCCCGGGGCGAAGCTTTCCGTAAATGTACCTATCTGCGTATGGGCGAACTGGAGTCGAAAGACCAGGTCGAAGCTGCGCAGGCATTAGGTAAACTGCCGTTTGTCGACAAGAGCCGTATGGCGATCTGGGGATGGAGCTTCGGCGGATATAACACGCTGATGTCCATGAGTGTCGGTAACGGCACTTTCAAGGCCGGCATTGCGGTAGCACCTCCTACCGACTGGAAATATTATGACTCTGTCTATACGGAACGCTTTATGCGCACGCCGAAAGAAAACTTTCAAGGATATGCCGCTACTTCCCCGATCCGTCTGGCGAAGGATTTGCAAGGAAAACTGTTGCTGATCCACGGTACGGCCGACGATAATGTACATTTCCAGCAGACGATGGATTATGCGGAAGCACTGGTGCAAGCCGGTAAACAGTTTGAAATGCAGGTTTATAAAGACCGTAACCACAGTATTTACGGAGGAAACACCCGCTATCATCTGTACACCAGAATGTCTAATTTCTTATTCGATAATTTATAACTTATAATGTCAGAACATTTGAGAAAGCCGGATTGGCTAAAGATCCGGCTGGGGGGGAACGAGCAGTTCACACGGACAAAAACTATCGTGGAATCTCACTGCTTACATACGATTTGTACCAGCGGGAAATGCCCGAATATGGGAGAGTGCTGGAGCCGGGGGACGGCAACCTTTATGATTGCGGGTGATATTTGCACCCGTTCCTGCCGTTTTTGCAATACGCTGACCGGCAAACCGCTTCCGCTGGATGCGAAAGAACCGGCGAATGTGGCGGAAAGCATCCGGCTGATGCAGCTGAAACATGCCGTGATCACTTCGGTCGATAGGGACGATTTGCTGGATTTGGGTGCACAGCACTGGGTGGATACGATCCGTACCATAAAAGAGGTAAACCCGGAAACGACTGTCGAAGTCCTGATACCCGATTTCCAGGGACGTCTGGAATTAGTGGACATGGTGGTGGAAGCGGCTCCTGAAATTATATCCCATAATATGGAAACGGTTCGCCGGATCAGCCCGGAAGTGCGTAGCGCTGCCAAATACGATGTGAGCCTTTCGGTGCTTGCACGCATTGCAGGACAAGGCGTTGTCGCTAAAACCGGTATCATGGTCGGCCTGGGCGAAACGGCGGAAGAAGTGTATGAGTTGATGGATGACGTACGGGCCGCCGGAGTCTCTGTCCTGACAATCGGACAGTATTTGCAGCCCAGCCGAAAAAATATTCCGGTAAAGGAATACGTCACTCCTGAACAGTTTGAGACCTATAAATCAATTGCTTTACAAAAAGGGTTCAATAAAGTGGAGAGCGCTCCGCTGGTCCGTTCCTCTTATCACGCCGAAAAACACGTATGATGGTGAGAACATTTCTTTATACAGTTTGTTATGTTATAAAGGGAAAAAAGGGGGAATGGGTATGAATAAAGTGAAGAGGAGCCTGGATAACCAGGCCATTGGCTTAGTGCCACTGCTGCTGTTTATGTTTTTGGATAATTATTTTTCATACTTATTATCCTTCATAATCGGTGTTACTTTTTGTTTTGTATGTATTTTTTTATTTCAAATACTTAGTAAAGATAAGGTCTATCAGTTCCTGTTATTACCGGCCGCAACGACATTAGTTCTTTATTCGATTTTTCTTTGTATCAGGCTTGAGCCGGTGTTGTTTATTTATTCTCCGTTAATAACTGAAGTATTGCTGGTTGTCGTATTGGCGTTTCTCGGATTTGCCAAACGGTCGATCTTACGCAAGATCCGGACCTCCAAGCATCCGACCTACAAACGGACGTTGATGCGTACTACGTTGAATGAATTCTTTTTTGTTGCCCAGCTTGTCCAGAATCTCTATACATTACACTTGTTTATCATCCTGGTGTACAGTATCCTGCCGGATACGATGCAAGGTGTGCGTATGGAGCGTTTCCTGTACAGGGAGCTTGGGATCGTGATCGGGGTGTTCCTGATCCTGTATGAACAGATAAGGATTTCGATGATGCAAGGCAGTCTTCGCAAGGAAATGTGGCTGCCGGTGTTGAATGACGGGGGAAAGGTGATCGGCTGTATTGCCCGTTCCGTAAGCCGTTCTTTGCCTAAAAAGTATTACCATCCGGTTGTACGTGTGGCAGTCATCTACCAGGGAATGCTGTATCTGGTGACGAGAGGAAAGAAAGCATTCGTATCGCCGGATACGATCGATTATCCGTATTACAGTTATGTTTTGTTTCGCCATAGCATAGAAAGCACTGTGCGGGAAACGATCGGTGAGTTAGGGGAAAAAGAAGATATGATGCCCCGGTTCCTGATTCGTTATACATTCGAGAACGAAAAGGTGAAGCATTTGGTCAACCTCTACGTCATCTGTGTACGTTCTGAAGAGATAATGAACCAGATCAAACAGCCGAACGGTAAGCTCTGGACCACTAAACAGATAGAAGCAAACTTAGGCTCGGGTGTTTTCAGCGAATATTTCGAGCAGGAGTTCGACTATTTGCAGAATATGGTTCTACTGGCGGAAAACTTCTGTTGTGGAGATTGTTAACGATGTCCCAGTTCTATTACTTCCAAGTCCTTGATTTGTTGTCCGTCAATAATGAAACGTATCAGCGTCCTTACCTGATGGAACCCGCTCTTGCCGGCCGCGCCCGGATTCATGTACAAACAATTCAGGCTTCTGTCGAAAGCTACTTTCAGTATGTGCGAATGTCCGGCAATGAAGAGGTTGGGGCGCGTGTCGTATAGCTCTTTGCGGATAGCCGGGTTATAACGTCCCGGATATCCGCCGATGTGCGTCATCATCACGTTCACTTCCTCTGCCTTGAAGTGGGCGACTTGCGGATATTGCAAGCGGAGCGACTGACTGTCTATATTACCATAAACGGCGCGGAACGGTTTTAAGGCTGCCAACCGGGCAGCCAGGCCGTCCGAACCGATGTCTCCCGCATGCCAGATTTCATCGCATTCGGAGAAGTATTCCGCATATTTGTCGTCCCACCAGGCGTGGGTATCTGAAAGAAGTCCTATTTTAAGCATAACAATTTCTTTTATCTCGCAAAAGTATTTATATTTACCGACCGAAGATAATAATACGATGGAGAATTCACATAAATATTTCAAACGGGATATCAGTTGGCTGTCTTTCAACTATCGCGTTTTGCTGGAGGCGGAAGATGATGCGCTGCCTATCTATGAGCGTATTAAGTTCCTTTCTATCTATTCGTCCAATCTCGAAGAGTTCTACGAAATAAGGGTTGCCGAGCACCGGGGCGTGATCATGAAAAAGAATTTCACCGATGAGAGCGGTGCTGAGGCGGAAGAGATACTGGCCGAAATAACCGAAGAAGTGAACCGCCAGCAACGGGAATATTACCGTATCTTTTCAAAAGTATTGCAGGAGCTGAACCGGCAGGATATCTATCTGTACCAGGACAGCAATCCGGAACCGTTCCATGAAGAATTTGTGCACAACTTCTTTAACGAAGAGGTCTTCCCCTTCCTTTCGCCTGTGATGATACAAGCGGGAGATATCCGTACGTTTATACGCGACCGCCGTCTTTACCTGGTTATCCGGATGATAAAGAAGAGCAAGCGGATGGCAGAGCCGGATTATGTGCCAGAGTATTATTATGCCTTGATGAAGATCCCGTACGCGAAAGTTCCCCGTTTTATCGAGTTGCCGTCGCATGAAGGGAAGTATTATATCATGTTTATCGACGATATTATCCGGGCCAACCTGTCCAGCATCTTTCCGGGGTATGTGGTGGAAAGCTGTTACAGTATCAAGATTTCGCGGGATGCGGATATTTACCTGGATGACGAGAAAGGCGGCAATATCGTGGAGAACATCCGGAAGAAGGTGAAGAAACGCAAGATAGGAGCCTTGAGCCGCTTTATGTACGACAGCAGTATGCCGGACGATTTTCTGGCGTTTGTCTGCAATGCTTTCGGCATTACGGTGGATGACCTGGTTTTGGGTGGACGCTACAACAACCTGCAGGACCTGATCAAGCTGCCGAACCCGAAGGGGAAGGAGTTGGAACAGGAGATCCCGTCTCCGATGCGCGTACCGTTCCTGGACGAGATGGGTTCGGTCTTCCGGGCGGTGAAGAAACGGGACATATTGCTGCATTTCCCCTACCAGTCTTTTGATTACCTGATCCGTTTCCTGATGGAAGCGGCGTTCGATCCGAAGGTAGACGAGATAAAGATTACGCAATACCGCGTAGCGGAAAATTCGGCAGTTATCAATACGCTGATCAGTGCCGCCCAGAACGGAAAGAAAGTGACTGTCTTTGTCGAGCTGAAAGCCCGCTTCGACGAAGAGAACAATATGAGCACGGCCGAGCGGATGGAGCAGGCAGGTATTCGCATCATCTATAGCATCCCCGGCTTGAAAGTACATGCGAAAGTAGCCGTTATACTGCGTAAAGATACGGACGACGGCATTAAGCGGCGCGACTTTGCCTATCTGAGCACCGGTAACTTCAATGAAAAGACGGCGCGTATCTATTCCGATATGGCGTTGCTGACCTCGGATGCGGAGATGATTAAGGATATCAACAAGGTGTTTGCCGTCCTGGAAGGGAAGCTGCATGAGCCGACGTTCCGTCATTTGCTCGTTGCCCGTTTTAATATGGTACCGGAGCTGACTCGGATGATTCATCGGGAGATCGAGCATGTCAAAGCCGGCCGTAAAGGACGCATCGTGTTGAAGATGAACGGACTGCATGACCAGCATATGATTGATGAACTGTATGAGGCCAGTGAGAACGGTGTCGAGATAGACTTGATTGTCCGTGGTATCTGTTGCCTGGTTCCTAACCAGCCGTTCAGCCGGAATATCCGGATTACCCGTATTGTGGATATGTTCTTGGAGCATTCGCGCATCTGGTATTTCTATAATGACGGGCAGGAAGACCTGTTCCTGACTTCCGCCGACTGGATGCGCCGTAACCTGAACCGCCGTATCGAAACGGCTTTCCCGATATTGGACCCGGAGATAAAGGAGGATATTATCCATATCTTGCAGATACAGATGCGGGATAATGTCAAGGCTTGCCTGATAGACGAACAGTTGCGCAACAACTTCAAGCGGGATGGCAATCCGGAGAAGGTGCGTGCCCAACTGGCTATTTATGAATATTTGAAAAATAAGATGTAGGCGGTATGGATATGTCTTCTTCCTGGACGTTCGTCCTGTTTAGTTTGGGTTGTGTTGCGCTGATAGCGGGCGCTTTGCTCGGTTTCCTGATCGGACGGCGGACGGGGAGCAGGCAGGAACGTTTCCGGCAGGTCAAGGAAAAGATGAAGCGTAATAAGGCCATGCTTTGCCGGCAACAAAAGGAACGCTATGAGTATGCCCGGCAGGTGAAGCAGCTGGAAGAAGAATTGCAACATCTGACAGCCGAGTCCGAACAGTATCGCGAACGGATGTCCGACCTCGAGTTTTACCAGCAGAAGCTACGCGCAAGCGAACGGATCGACCTGGCCGATGCGAATGTCCTGTCTATGCTGATCCAGCTGAAGGAAGACCCGCTCCACACCAATCTGACGCGTACCGAATGGAACGAGATACTGCATTATACGGATATGCTCTTTAATCATATCTTGACCGATTTAAAGGCGAAACAGGGGATCACCCGCCACGAACAGGAAATCTGTTGCCTTGTTAAATGGAACTTCTCCCGGAAGGAGCAGTTGGCCGTTTTCAACAATACCACCGATGCCTTGACCAAGTCTAAAAACCGGTTGAAGAAAAAGCTTCAGTTGGATGAGAAGACCGATCTGGACCAGTTTATCCGTTTATATTAGCTGTAAAAAAGCAATCCGATTGTCCGCCATATCGTGTGTCTGATGTGGCTTTGCTGAACTTATCTTTTTGTTTGTCAATTGTTTATTTGTTTATTTGTTTGTCCGGCATCGTTTCTTCCTCTTCTTAAATCATCTCTCTACCTTTGCTCCGTGTGAATTTAGTTTTTAAGAAAACCTGATAGGAGATAATAGAATGAGAACACAATCTTTATTAATCGTGATCCTGCTTGCCCTGATAGGCGGGACATCGTGTAACCGGTCTTCAAAGCCGAAACAGTCCATCTTTATGAAGCGGGCAACCGGGTTTGCTTATGAAGTCCTGGTCGTAATGGACAAAGATGCATGGAAGGGAGAAGCCGGACGATTGTTGTATGGCCAGTTGACGGCTTCCATTCCGGGACTGCCGCAAAACGAACCGACCATGCGGGTGACATATGCCGAACCGTCGCAGTTTGACGGCCTTCTGCGTTACGTCCGCAATATTATGGTGGTCCGGGTTAATCCGTCCCAATATACGAAAGTGTCGGTTCACAAAGAGAAGGACGTATGGGCTACCGGACAGGAAGTCGTCACGCTGAATGTCCCTTCCTCTCAACAGTTGATGGAGTATCTGACGGAACACGGAGCTTCATTGGTCGCTTATCTGGAGGGAAAGGAGCGTGAGCGGTCTGCCGGTTATCTCGAAAGAGCGCATAGCGCCTGGGTGAACGAGAAGGTGAAGGAACGTTTTAATGCCAGTTTGTATGTGCCGGAAGAGATGTGTTCTTATAAGGACACGGCGGATTTCTTTTGGGTGACGGATCATGGCAAACAAGGACGAACCGATCTGATAGTCTACAGTTTCCCTTATACCAGTAACCGGACATTTACTTTGGATTATCTTGTGTCGATGCGCGATTCCATTTTAGGGGAGCAGATACCGGGCGCTTTCCCTAATTCCTATATGACGACTGTTAAACGCCTTCCTCCTTCTTACGAAGCGATCAATCGGGACGGTGAATATTGTGGCGTAGTGAGGGGTTTGTGGGAACTGGAAGGCGATATGATGGGCGGCCCGTTCATAAGCCATGCCTATCTGGACAAAAAGAACCAGCGGGTGGTCGTGGCGGAAACCTTCGTCTATGCCCCGAATACCAAAAAGGCCAAACTGCTCCGGCGCGGGGAGGCGGCGCTTTATACGTTCAAGTTTAATTGATATTTTGATTCTGACGGGATAACCTTATTTAAATCAGCCTATTGTTATGTTTGCACACTACTTTAAAATCGCTTTCCGCAATATGTGGAAATACAAGACGCAGTCGTTTACCGGTATTTTCGGGTTGGCTTTCGGACTGGCCTGTTTCGTCCCTGCACTCTATTGGATGCATTATGAAACCTCTTACGACAGTTTCTATCCCGATGCGGAACATATTTACCGCGTCCATACCGTAGAAAAACAATCGGGGAAAGTGAATAAAGTCGCATCGAAGATTATGGAAAAGAAGATGCGTGAGCAGTTTCCGGCAGTGGAAGCGTCTACCTGTCTGATGAGCGGAAAGGAAAATTGTCGTACTGAAGAAATACCGCACGTCCGGATGAGTATGCTTTATGCCGACAATACTTTTTTCAGTGTTTTCCCACAGACATTTGTTAGCGGAGATGCCGTGCAGCCACTGCAAGTTATTAATAACATGATTCTTACGGAAACGATGGCCGTACGTCTGTTTGGCGATGCGGAGAAAGCGATCGGTCAGAAGGTGCAAAATACGATCAGGGCGGATTGGCCGCCTTACACGGTCACAGCCGTAATAAAAGACCTGCCGCCCAACAGTAATCTGCTGTTTGATGCTATCATTTATCACGATATGCTGAAATCTTTCTCCGAGTTCCCGGAAGAGTCACAGTGGAAGATGTTCTTTATGGAACTGTATGTGAAGTTCAATCCTCACGCGAATACCGGAGAAATAGCTGAGCAGTTGCGCGATCTCGCTTCGCGGCTGGGCACCAATCCCGATATCGAGTTGCGGATGCTTCCTATTGGCGATGTCCGCCACAAGCTGGATTCCGATGCTCCGTTTACCATGAATTTTATCGGGCTTTTCGTGGCGTCCGGAATCTTGTTGTTGCTTACGGCGATATTCAACTTCCTGAACCTGCATCTCGACCTTTTCCGCCAACGCATCCGCGAGTTACGCTTGCGTACGGTGCATGGTGCGTCGGGCGGGCAACTCATCTGGCAGATGATGTTCGAGCTGTCTTGTTCTATCCTTTTGGCATTGTTGCCGGCTTGTTGTTTCGTCGTAATTGCCTGTCCGCTCTTTTCCGGTTTGCTCGGGATTGAGATCGGGATGGTGCAGGTCGTTCTGCTGCTTGCTGTTTGCGGTATGGGAGTGATGGTGTTGATGATGTCCGTCGGTTCTGTCCTTTTCTGGCGGTTGAGCCGGTTGGCTATGCGTCCCCGGCCGGAAGGACAGGCAATCGGTAGGCCGGCGTTGCGGCGTATGGCTGTGTCCTTGCAACTTGTTGTCAGTGTGGTTTTCATTGTTGCAGCATGGGTCGTTATGATGCAAATGAGTTTTGTCAACCATAAAGATTTAGGGTTCGACCGTCGCGGGATCATACAGTTGTCCGGGTTTACGGATTATTCGGGAAAAGTGGAGAAGGTCCTGATACATGAACTTGCGGCTATCCCGCAAATCGAAAATATCACCGATGCCAGCTTCGAGCCCCAACACAAAGCGAGCCCCTTTACGACAGTCACCGATGTGGATTGGCCGGGAAAACCGGTATCAGAGAAGCCGGCTTTTAACCTTCTCTTTACCGACAGCCGGTTTGCCGAAACATTCGGACTGAAAATGCTTATGGGGGAATGGTGGGACGAAGGTCAAACCAAAAAGATTGTTCTCAACGAAGAAGCTGTCCGGGTGATGGAACTTAGCGAACCGGTGGGTTCTATTGTCCGTATGCCCTCTTTTGATGATAATTCGATGATGGAGGACTACGAAGTGGCGGGTGTGGTTCGCGATTTTCACACGCTGTCGCTCCGTAACCGCATCAGTCCGACTTTCTTTGTGCAGTCTCCAGCTCTGTATAATACCTTGTATATCCATGTCACGCCCGGGCAGGAAATGGAGGTTATACGGCGGGTTACCGCTATGCTTCCTGATATCGATGCAACGTTGGTCGATGCGCATCTGACGCCGATAAGCGAGTTGTACGATCGTCTCAACCAGTCGGAACAGGCAGGTCTGAAAATGTTTTCCGTCTTGGCGGGCGTCTGCCTGCTGATCTCGTTATTCGGCATTTATGCCGTAGCTGCCGCTGCATCCCGGCGTCGTCGCAAGGAGATTGCCATCCGTAAAGTGGTGGGGGCTGAGGTGAACAGCATTGTCCGTATGTTTTTCCGTGAATACACATCGTTGGTTGTCTTTGCGGGTGTCGTTGCACTTCCGTTGGCCTACATTGCTATGAGCCGTTGGTTACAAGGATATGCCTATCGTACGAATATCCCCTGGTGGTTGTTGGCGGGAGTGATTACGGGTGTCGTTATGGTAGTCCTGCTAACAGTTTTGGGACAGGTATTGAAGGCCGCCAACAGTAATCCGGCGGATGTGGTGAAGAGCGAGTGAGCTACCGATTCAAATTTTGAATCTTCTGCAAACAGAAACTACAATAACCCCTTTTTCTGGCGTTTTTCTATTTCATCTGAAATCTTGATCGATTTTGAACTGACTTTTTTCATTGTTTTAGCCTGTTCAACTGACAACAGATAAAATGAGGTGCGCAGCCCATTCCAAAAAGCGTGCAATCTGATTACTGAAAACCGGAAACGCCGTCAAAGTGATAAAGCTTAACTCCCGGAGAATCGAATATTTGAAAATAAAACGGACGGCGTTCCAAATATCGTAAGGAAATTCAGGTGCTTTTTTGCCCTAAAGACGGTCCTCTTTTCAATTACGACCGTCCAAATCGCCATTACGACCGTGCTAATCTTCGCGAGGTGCCGAGTGCACTACACATTAGCACGGTCGTAATGGCAAAGAGGACGGTCGTAATTGTTGAAAACGCTCAAAAAAGAGGAAAAAGTCCCTTTTTGAGGTCAAAAAAGCGGATTAACATTTGTTTTGTTTCGGATGTCTTTTGGGCTTGAAAAAGGCGTTTTTTACAATAAGCCCCCCCCGGATAGTTGAAAGTTAAGAGTTGAAAGTTGAAAGTTGGAAGGGAACGCAAAATGACATGCTGTGATGGATCCGGATTTTTCAATTTGCATTCATGTTTATACAACCAAAAAAGGCCGGAACAGAGTTCCAGCCTTTTTTGGTTGTGTTTAGCCTTTTCTTTTAAATAGCGGGAGAGTAAGGTGTTCTTTTGTGTTGGTTGGGAAAATAAAAAAAGCAATCATGCAAATCATGATTGCTCTCTATTAAATGGTGGGCGTTGACGGATTCGAACCGCCGACCCTCTGCTTGTAAGGCAGATGCTCTGAACCAGCTGAGCTAAACGCCCGAATGTGAAATCAATTTGGTAGTGAGTGGGCGTTGACGGATTCGAACCGCCGACCCTCTGCTTGTAAGGCAGATGCTCTGAACCAGCTGAGCTAAACGCCCAAAGTGAAATCAATTCGTTATGAAAGGTGGGCGTTGACGGATTCGAACCGCCGACCCTCTGCTTGTAAGGCAGATGCTCTGAACCAGCTGAGCTAAACGCCCTTTCATTCTTCATTAAGTAAAGTTGTACGCTCTATCTCTCTAAAGCGCTGCAAAGATACGGCTTTTTTTATTACCTCCAAATATTTTAGAGAAAAAGTAGAAAAAAACTGCTTCTCTACCTATATGTATTAAGATTTATAGTAACTTTGCAGCTCCATATTAATAATGTATATGATATTTTCGACACTGACAGCAATTTCGCCTGTAGACGGGCGATACAGAAATAAAGCCGAGAACCTGGCGGCTTACTTTTCAGAATATGCACTCATCAAGTATAGAGTGCAGGTGGAGATAGAGTATTTTATTACTCTGTCCGAGTTTCTCCCGCAGCTTCAAGCTTTGGCTACTGCGGAGAACAAAGAGGCTTTGCGGAAAATTTATCGCGAGTTTTCAGTTGAGGACGCAACCCGTATTAAAGAGATCGAGAGCGTAACAAACCATGATGTAAAGGCAGTTGAATATTTTATTAAGGAAAAGTTTGATCAGTTGTCTTTGCAGGAGTATAAGGAATTTATCCATTTCGGATTGACCTCACAGGATATTAACAATACTTCTGTCCCCTTGTCTATAAAAGATGCGTTGAACGAGGTGTACTACCCCGGCTTGCAGGAAGTGATCGACATGTTGAAGAAATATGCCGAAGACTGGGCGGAGGTTTCCATGTTGGCCAAGACACACGGGCAACCGGCTTCTCCGACTCGGTTGGGGAAGGAAGTAATGGTGTTCGTTTACCGTTTGGAACAGCAGGTGAAGCTGTTGAAAGCGACTCCTGTTTCTGCCAAGTTCGGCGGGGCAACCGGTAATTTCAATGCGCACCATGTGGCTTACCCGGAATATGACTGGAAGGCATTTGGAAATAAGTTTGTGAATGAAGTGTTAGGGCTGAGCCGTGAGGAATGGACCACGCAGATTTCCAACTACGACAACCTGGCTGCTATTTTCGACGGGATGAAACGGATCGATACGATCTTGATCGACCTGTGCCGCGATTTCTGGCAGTATGTTTCGATGGAATATTTCAAACAGAAGATCAAAGCCGGCGAGGTGGGATCTTCCGCCATGCCGCATAAGGTAAACCCGATTGACTTCGAAAACGCAGAAGGCAACTTGGGTATGGCAAATGCTATCTTGACACATCTGGCGATGAAGTTGCCGATTTCGCGTTTGCAGCGCGACTTGACAGACTCTACGGTGCTTCGTAATGTCGGTGTACCCATGGCCCATATTGAAATAGCATTCAAAAGCTTAACAAAAGGACTGGGTAAGTTGTTATTGAACGAGAAAGCGTTGTACCGGGATTTGGATAACTGCTGGGCTGTGGTGGCCGAAGGCATTCAGACTATTCTTCGTCGTGAAGGATATCCGAAACCTTACGAAGCATTGAAAGCCTTAACCCGTACAAACGAAGGCATTACTGCCGGATCGATCAGTGATTTTATCGATCAGTTGCAGGTTTGCGATGCTGTTAAAGCAGAATTAAAGGCGATAACGCCGCATAATTATACAGGTATTTAGTGAGAAACAATGGGTAGCCGTGAGGTTACCAAGTAGTTAATTATCATTTAATTTACAACAAATGAGCACAGAAGAAAGAGATGAATCTCAACCGCGTCCAAGAAAGGTGATACCAAGTATCAGACGGGAAAACACAGACCAGGATTCTGAAAGAAGACCTTACAATCAAGGTTATAACAGACCTGAAGGAAACAACTATGAACGGAGACCGTATAACCGTCCAACTCGGGATGACCGTGGCGGTTATAACTCTTATGGGGACAACCGCTCTTCTTATGGGGACAGACCGAGTCGTCCGCGTACGTATGATAACCGCGAAGGTGGCGGTTACAATAAACCGTATAACCGCGACAATGGTGGAAACCGTGGCTATGGTAACAATCGTGAAGGAGGTTACAACAGCAGACCTTCTTATGGAAACAATCGTCCGTCTTACGGAAATGATCGTCCTTCTTACGGCAATGACCGCTCTTATGGCGGTGATCGTCCGTCCTATGGCGATCGTCCGTACAATCGTCCGACTCGTCCCAGCAACTATGAAGACAGGGGCAAAGCATACTCTGCTACTCCGGCCGGTGAAGGTGTTTCGGGTGACGGCGTAAAGAAAAGAAGACCACGTGTAGGGGATACCCGCGTAAGTTCGCCTTACGACAACCGTGATAATCGCGGTGGCAGACCTTCATACGGTAACAATCGTCCTTATGGCAATAATGGCGGTGGCGGACGTGGCGGTTATAATAACAACAGACGTCCGAACAATAATCGCCGTACGGGTGATTATAATCCGAATGCCAAGTACAACTTCCAGAAGCAGTTGAAGTATAAGGAAGTGTTGGCTGATCCGAACGAACCGATCCGTTTGAATAAGTTCTTGTCTAACGCAGGTGTTTGTTCACGTCGCGAGGCAGATGAATTTATCCAGGCAGGTGCCGTTAAGGTTAACGACGTGGTGGTAACTGAATTGGGTACGAAGATCACACGCCAGGATAAGGTGTTGTTCAACGAACAGCCGGTTCAGATCGAAAGCAAGGTGTATATCGTGCTGAATAAGCCGAAGAATTGCGTGACGACATCCGATGACCCGCAGGAACGTCTGACTGTTATGGATTTGGTAAAGAACGCTTGCCAGGAACGTATTTATCCGGTAGGCCGTCTGGACCGCAATACGACAGGTGTACTGCTGTTGACTAACGATGGCGATCTGGCTTCCAAGCTGACTCATCCGTCATTCAAGAAGAAAAAGATCTACCACGTATGGTTGGATAAGAACGTGTCTATCGAAGATATGGAAAAGATCGCTAACGGATTGGAACTGGAAGACGGAGAAATCCATGCCGACGCAATCAGTTACGCAAGCGAAGAGGATAAGAGCCAGGTCGGTATTGAAATCCACTCCGGACGTAACCGTATTGTACGCCGTATTTTCGAATCACTCGGCTATCATGTGATTAAACTGGACCGTGTCTATTTTGCCGGCCTGACCAAAAAGAACCTGGGACGTGGAAAGTGGCGTTATCTGAACGAACGTGAGGTGAACGCGCTCCGCATGGGTGCTTTTGAATAAATATAAGAGTTTAGCCGGTTGGAAAAGCCGGCTAACTTGTTTTGATTACCTAAGAATAAAAATATAAACATGGAAGCAATTAAAAGAACAAAGATTGTAGATGTGCTGAAAAGCGATGCTTTCGGTACGACCGTTAATGTGAAAGGCTGGGTGCGTACCCGGCGTGGTAGTAAACAGGTTAGTTTTATAGCCCTGAACGACGGTTCTACAATAAATAATGTTCAGATCGTTGTAGACGTGGATAAGCTGGGCGAAGAATATCTGAAGCCGATTACGACAGGCGCCAGTATCAGTGTAAACGGTACGTTGGTGCAGTCGCAGGGGAAAGGCCAGAGTGTCGAGATCCAGGCTACCGAGATCGAAATTTACGGTAGTGCGGACCCGAATACATATCCTTTGCAGAAGAAAGGTCATTCGATGGAATTCCTGCGTGAGATCGCTCACCTCCGTCCGCGTACGAATACGTTCGGAGCAGTATTCCGTATCCGTCATAACATGGCTTATGC
This sequence comes from Parabacteroides sp. AF17-28, assembly GCF_003479205.1. Classification (NCBI taxonomy): domain Bacteria; kingdom Pseudomonadati; phylum Bacteroidota; class Bacteroidia; order Bacteroidales; family Tannerellaceae; genus Parabacteroides; species Parabacteroides sp. AF17-28. The sequence continues at coordinate 24,139 of NZ_QUGV01000019.1, forward strand.
CATTCATAAATTTTTCCATGACAGAGGTTTCTTCTATTTCCACACACCGCTGATCACAGCTTCCGACTGTGAGGGCGCAGGACAGATGTTCCAGGTAACGACGATGAACCTGTACGATCTGAAGAAGGATGAAAACGGATCTATCATTTATGATAACGACTTCTTCGGCAAACAGGCAAGCCTGACTGTTTCCGGCCAGTTGGAAGGCGAGTTGGCTGCCACGGCTTTAGGACAGATTTATACGTTCGGCCCGACATTCCGTGCTGAAAACTCCAATACGCCGCGTCACTTGGCCGAGTTTTGGATGATCGAACCGGAAGTGGCTTTCAACGATATCCTGGACAATATGCAGTTGGCTGAAGAGTTCATCAAGTACTGTGTACAATGGGCTTTGGATAACTGTATGGACGATATCAAGTTCTTGAACGATATGTTCGACAAGGGGCTGATCGAACGTCTGCAAGGTGTGTTGAAAGACGACTTTGTCCGCTTGGCTTATACGGAAGGAATCAAGATTCTGGAAGAAGCGGTAGCCAAGGGCCATCAGTTTGAATTCCCGGTATATTGGGGTGTCGATCTGGCTTCCGAGCATGAACGCTATCTCGTTGAAGAGCATTTCAAACGTCCGGTTATCCTGACTGATTATCCGAAAGAGATCAAGGCTTTCTATATGAAGCAGAATGAAGACGGCAAGACAGTCCGTGCGATGGATGTATTGTTCCCGAAAATCGGTGAGATCATCGGCGGTTCCGAACGTGAAGCTGATTATGACAAGTTGATGAACCGTATCGATGAAATGGGTATTCCGATGAAGGATATGTGGTGGTATCTCGATACACGCCGCTTCGGAACTGTGCCTCATTCCGGTTTCGGTTTAGGTTTCGAACGCCTGCTGCTGTTTGTTACAGGTATGACAAACATCCGCGATGTGATTCCTTTCCCGCGTACACCGAAGAATGCAGATTTCTGATCTGTATCCGCATAATAAATAAAAAACTCCGCGTAGTCCAGAAGTTCTGCGCGGAGTTTTTTTTATTTATTCATCATCCAGGTCGATTGGAATCTGCCGTTTGAATGCTTCCTTAAAGGAGATGAGCGATTCGGTCCGGGCAAGCCCCAATGGCTGCAGTTTATTATGGATGATGCTTAGTAAGTGCTGGTTATTTTTGGCATATATCTTAATGAACAGGTCATATTGTCCTGTGGTATAGTGGCATTCTACTACTTCGGGAATCTCCTTTAGAGCTTCCGTTACGGCGGGAAACTGTCCGGGTGATTTGAGGAATAAGCCCATATACGCACATGTTTCATAGCCGACTTTCGTATTGTCGACAATGAATTCGGAACCTTTGATAACACCCAGATTTGTCAGTTTCTGAATGCGTTGGTGTATAGCAGCCCCCGATACATTACACTCCCTTGCCACTTCAAGGAAAGGCATACGGGCATTGCCTATGATTAATTTTAATATCTTCTCGTCAAGTTCATCCAGTTGATGGTGTGCCATAATTTATCTATATTTGTATATCTGTATTATCTGTTCTTACAATCTTAATACAAATATAATTAATCTCTAATGATTAATCCATATTTTTTAGTATAATATTTTATTTTGTAAGTCTCTTTTGTAATAGTAATCATCAATTTTATGGTCTTATGGATTTAAAATCAACAGTAATATGTAAGCCGGTTAAGGATTTTACCGATCCGGTATTGGATTTGATAGAGAAAACATATACGGAATCTTTTCCGGAAGAGGAACGTCGTGACTTCTCGCTTGTGCGTGGTTTGGTAAAAGACGAACCTCGTTTTGTCGTATATGCCTTGTCGAGAGATGGCCGGTATGCCGGCTTCATCACCGGTTGGCTTTTCGATGGTTACACGTATGCGGAGCATTTTGCCATCGATCCGTCAGCCCGTAATGGTGGGATAGGGGCTGAGGCTATGAAGCAATTCCTTGCCTTTTGCGGAACTCCGGTCGTATTGGAAGTAGAGATGCCTGCTGACGAGATGAGTCGGCGCAGAATCGGCTTTTATGAGCGCTTAGGCTATACGTTAGATCATCATGTCTATCATCAACCTCCTTACAGGGATGGCGGGGAATGGCTGGAAATGCGGCTTATGACGTATGGAAATATTGATCTGGAACATTCTTTCGAGCAGGTAAAGAATTGTCTGCATAAGTATGTTTATGGCGTTAAAGGTTTATGATCCGGATAGAAAAACAATAAAAAAAGGCGGGGTTTTCACCTCGCCTTTTTTGTAAGTATATCCTCGGATCAGTCTGCTGCCTGACGGGCAGAATAACTAATCTTCAATGCGTATGCTTCACGAAGCGCTTGCTTAACGTCTGTGATCAGACCCATCTTGGTTTCTTGATCGGCCTTGATAGATACAGTCATAAACGGCTGGTCATCTTCTTTCATACTGGATTTTTCCTGTGCGATGTAATCCTGAATTTCTGCTACTTCAGCGAACTTGTCGTTCAACTGCAGACGAGCTTCAGAACCCATCTTAGCCTGATATTCCGCTGTCGGCTTTCCTACATAGATGAACGTAACCAACGATTTCTTTTCCAGCTTCTGAAGTTCAGTAGCCTGTGGAGCTCGGAATTGTACCATCAATGTTACTTCACGCATAGATGTTACCATCATGATGAAGAACAAGAAAGCGAACACCAAGTCAGGTAATGATGACGTATTCAATTCGGGCATTTCACGTCCGCCCGCTTTACTAAACTTTCCCATTACTTTTTATCTCCATAATTTTTGGGTTCTGCTTCAGATATCTTTTGCGGATAAATCTGCTGCACAGCCTTTTGTTGTTCTTCTTCCAGATCTGCAAATGCTTTTCCGAATTTCTTTCTGGAAATATCATCACGCAGTTCATTGTATGCTTTAGCCAGTTCATTCTGAACACTAATATATGCCTGATATTCAGTACCACGGTCATTCTGCAAAGAAATAACGTGTTTTTTAGCGGTCATCACTTTTCCAAAGAAAGGAACATCCTCTTCTGTTTTTTCGGGCTTATTAGCATCGTTAAACGGATTATCAATGAAATCCTTAACCTTGTCTTTCAATTGCTTGATGTCGACGAATTGATCGCCGCAGAGAATCTGGTTGTTACTGTTGATCAGTACGACCAGCAAGTTTCTCTTGTTTACATCAACATCATTCTTCTTTTGATCTTTAGGTACAGGAGGCGGCAAACGTCTTGCCAAACCTTTATCTGTATCCATGGATGTAGTAATAAGGAAGAAGATCAGCAACATGAAAGCAATATCGGCTGAAGAAGAACCATTGATACCCGGTGTCTTTCTTTTCTTACCCATTTCTTTCTTGTTTAATCAAATTTCGTTATTACTATTATTTAATCATTCTTTTAACAGAGCCCCAAACTACACAGGCAATGATCAAAACCAACAGAACAACTGTAGACATAATCCACATATCTGTGATTTTCAACCAACCGGCTGTGTTGAATTCTTGTGAGTCTGCATTCAATCCATTCAACGGAGTAGCATCACCTATGGAATAAGTAATGAACATCATTGCTGCGAATGCAACTACTACAACTAATGAGGTAACTGCTGATTTAGGATTTACTTTCAGTAAGGTGATAAACTGCCAGATAGCAAATAACACCATACTAATGATCGTGATAAAGAATAATGCAGAAGTCCAGTTTAACAACAGACCTGTATGTACATATTCTATCATTTCTTCGCCCGGGTTGACTACGCCTCCCCCGAAGAACATACCCAGTACGACAAGGCTGATCAATGATACGATCAGCAGTGTCCAGCTGGACATTTTTCTTATTTTAGTAACTGCCATAGTTGTCTATTATTTTTTGAATTTAAGGTTGTATTTGATAACTAAGTCCAGCAAAGTGATAGAAGCATCTTCCATCTGGTTCAGGATAGCTTCCAATTTGCTCAACAAATAGTTATAGAATACCTGAAGGATCAAAGCTACGATCAAACCACCTACTGTTGTGATCAAAGCCACTTTCATACCACCGGCAACAACCGTCGGGCTGATATCACCAACCTGTTCGATTTTATCGAACGCCATGATCATACCGACTACAGTACCCAAGAATCCTAATGACGGAGCCATAGCGATAAACAATGTGATCCAAGACATGTTCTTTTCCAAAAGACCGCCCTGAACACCACCGTAAGAAACGATAGATTTTTCAACAACGTCAATACCCTGATCAATTCTCATCAAACCTTGGTATGCGATAGAAGCGATAGGACCTCTTGTATCACGAGCAATAGCTTTAGCTCCTTCTACATCTCCTTTATCCAATGCGTCTTCAATACCTTTCAGCAATTTGCTTGAATTAGTTTCAGCCAAGTTCAGGTAGATGATTCTTTCCAAGCAGAAAGCCAAACCGAAAATCAATGCAATGGCAACCAAACTCATAAAGTTGGCACCACCTTCGATAAACTTAGTCTTTAAAGCTTGGTACATACCACCTTCAATAGCGGCTTCGGTTGCTTCTTGCGCGAATGCTACGGAAGTGATTCCAAGAGCACATAAACTCATGAATGTTTTTGCAAAATACTTTTTCATTGTGTGTTTAATTTTTAAGATTAATAATTCTCTTATTTGTTTTTATTTTTTTGTTATTAATAATCATCATGGTTCCTTAAAGCGGAGAGAGCGGGATTCGAACCCGCGAAACCCTTTAGAGGTTTACACGCTTTCCAGGCGTGCCTCTTCAACCACTCGAGCATCTCTCCAAAAGCGAGCTACCGCTTTTTTCTAAAACGGGTGCAAAATACGAAAAAAATCGCATATCCAAACGTTTCAGTGCACAAATCTATAGTTTTTGCCTGATATATTCACAATATCTGGCGGATAAATTTAGAATACGGACGAAAATATCTCACTATCTCGGTTTATTCTCGATTTTAAACAAATTCAACGCGTTTTTTCTTGTCGTTTCAACCGTCTCTTCGAGTGTTAGTCCATAGGTTTGAGCGACTCTTTCAGCTGTTTTCCAAATATAGACCGGCTCGTTCCTTTTTCCCCGGTAAGGGACAGGTGCGAGATAGGGAGCGTCTGTTTCCAAAACTATTTTATGGATGTCTGTCTGCCGGATAATTTCCGATAATCGTGAGTTTTTGAAAGTTATTACGCCATTGATTCCGATTTTGAAGTTTGTTAATTTTTTTATTTCTTCAAGCTCGTCCTCATTTCCTGTAAAACTATGGAATACTCCGGTCATTTTTTCACACCCTACCTTATATAAGGAGTCGAAAACTTCCGGGAACGCATCACGGGTGTGGATGGCGACCGGCAGCTCGAGGTCGATACTCCATCGGAGTTGTTCCTCGAATACTTCTTTTTGCTGCTTCAGATAGGTTTTATCCCAATACAGGTCGATGCCGATTTCGCCTATTCCGCAGTACGGGCGTTTATTTAGCCAGGACTCCGTTGTCTTCAGGTTTTCGGCATAGTGCTCGTCCACACTTGTCGGATGCAGCCCCATCATCGGATAGGCAAAATCCGGATAGCGGTCGCATAGGTCGTGCATCCGTCCGATCGTAGTCGTGTCTACATTGGGAAGGAGCAAGGCGTCGATGCCGGACTCTTTTGCGATGGCGACCAGTTCATCCTGTTGCGGGTCGAACTCTTCCAGATATAGATGATTATGTGTGTCGATCAGCTTCATATCAAGACTGGCGGTTCATTAAACGGGCACTGATTTCTTTTAATATGTTCAATCTTTCGGGAGCAACACTTAGCGATGCCAGGCATTTCATTGCCTGTTCGTAATAAATGTGTATTTTGTCTTCGGATAACTCCTTCAGATGCAATTGGCTGTAAATATCTGTTACAGCCGCGATCTTCTCTGCCGGATCGAATGTCTTTTTACTGATCCAGTTTTCCAGCTCTGCTTTTTGTGCGTCCGAAGCACGGCGAAGCGCGTTGATCAGCATAAATGTCTTTTTGTTACACAAAATGTCCCCGCCGATGTTTTTGCCGAAAGTAGCTGTGTCTCCATATACGTCCAGCAGGTCGTCTTGCAGTTGGAATGCCAGCCCGATGTTGATACCGTATTGATACAATGCCTCTGCATCAGCTTTCGAAGCATTTCCTGCAATCGCTCCCATTTTCAAGGCGCAGGCGATCAGTACAGCCGTCTTCAGCCGGATCATTTCAATGTATTCTTCTTCCGTCACGTCTGTTCTCGATTCGAACTCCATGTCGTACTGTTGTCCGCCGCAGATTTCAAGTGCGGTAACGGTAAACAGGTTCAGTATTTCTTTTAATGATTCGGATTTCGTTTCACCGATCAGTTGGTAGGCCGCGATCAGCATGGCATCACCGGAGAGGATAGACGTGTTTGCATTCCATACTTTGTGTACGGTCGGTTTGTTTCTTCGCATGTCGGCTTCGTCCATCAGGTCGTCATGCAGAAGCGTGAAGTTGTGGAATACTTCGAGTCCGAGTGCGGGTTTGACCGCATCCTCTACATCTTCTTTATACAGGTTACAAGCCATCAATACCAATGCCGGACGGATTCTTTTCCCTCCCAATGAAAGGATGTATTCGATCGGGTCGTATAAGCTTTTGGGAGGATGGGGGAATTGAAGCTGGGCGATTTCCTGCTCTATCTTTTGTAAGATATCATTAAAAGCGTACATAAATCATTTGTTTAAATAAAAAAGGCTGCTTTCAATCGCAGCCTTTTATACTATTTACATGTTATTATTGCAGTCTGAATGTAACAGGCACTGTATATTTAACACGTACAGGTTTACCTCTCTGCTTACCAGGTGACCACTTCGGCATGCTGTTGATCACACGGAGAGCTTCTTTGTCCAACGATGGGTCAACACCACGAATAACTTCAGCGTCTACGATGGAACCGTCTTTGTTAACCACGAACGAGCAGGATACACGACCCTGGATTCCGTTTTCCTGTGCAATAACCGGATATTTGATTGATTTTGACAGGTACTGTAACAAAGCCATCTGGCCGCCCGGGAATTCAGGCATTGTTTCTACGACCGTAAAGATCTGCTGTGAAGATTCTTCTTCTTCCTCTACTACTGCAGGAGGCGTATAGGCTTCAACCTGTGCTGAAGAAGCGTCGTCTTCAGAAGAAATGATGTCTACATCATCCAACTTAACGTCATCTTCTACAACGTTCAATTCCTCTGCAATAGCAGGTGCTGGGGGTGGCGGAGGAGGGGGAGGAGTATCCTCCGGTCTCGTGATTTCCACTTCTTCTTCCGCGATGATATCAGCAACGCCCCCACTCTGGACGATTGTGACCTCGCGGTCGCTCCATTCGAAGCCGACGAACAGTACTGCAAGTCCGACGATCATGCCCATCAGGACACCTAACGTCTTACCTTTTTCCAGGTCCGCTTTTGGTGATTTCTTAACTTCCATATCTCTTAATGTTTAAAGATGTGTTTTTCTTTTGCGACAAATATACGGATTATTTTCTAAATCCGAACGATTCGTATTAAATACTGATGCATTTTTACTTTTTTTTTGACTGGAAATAAAAATAATAGCTTCCATATACCTTTTTCCGGTTTTTCCCGTTTCTGTAATTGGGATGTTATATGCCCGCATTTATTATCTTTGTACGCATTTTACCAGATAAATATGAGACATTTTCTGTTTATATTCTTCTTTTCCTTTCTGTTACAGGCTGCCGTTGCCCAGACCGGCGATGCCGGATACACGTTCCTGCGTTATCCGTCTTCGGCAAGGGCGAACGCGATGGGCGGCAATACGATGTCGCTGATCGAGCGGGACCCTTCGCTGATCTTTCATAACCCGGCCTTGTTAGGGGCAGAAATGGACAAGATGGTCAACTTGAACTACTTGAATTATATATCGGATATCAATGTCGGCAGCGCCCTTTTCACTCGCGCATTGAAGGAAAAAGCAGCTTGGGGCGTGGGAGCTTCGTTCTTCAGCCAGGGAAATATCCGGGGCATGTCGGTGGAAGGACTTCCGACGGGCGATTTTACGGCGAAGGATATCAGCGTGAACGGTTTCTTCTCATACGACCTTTCCGAACGCTGGCGCGGCGGGGTCGCACTCAAGTTCCTCTATTCCGGCATAGGAGATTACACCTCGATGGGGCTGGCTGTCGATGCCGGATTGAGCTATTATAATTCGGAAAAGGAGTTCTCTTTCGGCTTTGCTTTCAAGAATATCGGGGCACAACTGAAGGCATACGAAGACGAAAGGCAGAAGATGCCCTGGGATATCCAGATGGGAATCACAAAACGGATGGCACACGCTCCGATCCGCCTGTCGCTGACTGCCCAATACCTGACTAAGTGGAAACTCGATTATGTGGACGACACCGACAATACATACAAGGAAGACAATTTCTTCAAGTCTTTCATCAAACACATGGTGATCGGCGTCGACTATGTCCCTTCCGAAAACTTCTGGCTCGGCGTCGGATATAATCCCAAGACGGCTTTGGACATGAAGCTGCAGGGCGGGAATGCCCTTGCCGGTTTTTCCGGTGGCGCCGGTGTGAAGATCAAGATGTTCGACGTGGGCGTTTCGGTTGCCAAATATCATCCGTCGGCTCTTTCCATGATGCTGAGTATCTCTACTACGATCAGCGATTTCTAAGGACTGTCCTTTTCATGGGCACCTTTTATCCTTTTACTAACGTCTCGTAAGTTGTCCGCCGCCCGGTGAACGATCGTCCGCTTGGCGGTGAACGATCGTCCGGCGGCAAGCGAACGATCGTTCGCCACCAAGCGGACAACTAATGGAATGGCTGGAAAATGTTAACGGACGAGGATGAATCGGATAAATTATGCAGAAGGGAGCCGCAAACTGTTGTATATTTGTATCCTCTTACATTAATATAATATCGAACGATGAAAAAGATAATTATAGCGATAGACGGTGTCTCTTCTACCGGGAAGAGCACGATGGCGAAAGACCTGGCGAAGGAGCTGGGTTATACCTATATCGATACCGGAGCGATGTATCGCGCCGTGACGTTGTACAGCCTGCAACATGGATTCTTTACGGACGGCGGGATCGACGAACCGAAGTTACAGGCCGCGATGAACGACATCGATATTTCCTTCCGTCTGAACCCGGAAACCGGACGGCCCGACACGTATCTGAACGGCGTAAAGGTGGAAAAGGAAATCCGGGGAATGGAAGTAGCCAACCGGGTAAGCCCGATCGCCGCGTTGGGTTTTGTGCGCCGTGCGATGGTTGCCAAGCAACAGGAGATGGGCCGTGCGAAAGGAATCGTGATGGACGGACGGGATATCGGAACGGTTGTCTTCCCGGATGCGGAACTGAAGATATACGTGACAGCCAGCCCCGAAGTGCGTGCCCAGCGCCGTTTGGACGAACTGAAGGCCAAAGGCGAGGCGGCTTCTTTCGAGGAGGTGCTTGAAAACGTGAAGACACGTGACCATATCGATATGACGCGCGCGGAAAGTCCGCTCCGTAAAGCCGACGACGCGCTGGAGTTAGATAACTCGCAGATGACGATTGCCGAGCAGAAAGCCTGGCTGTTGGAACAGTATAAGAAGGTCGTAACGGCGGATTGATTATGATAGAAGTCGAGATAGATAACGGTTCCGGCTTTTGCTTCGGTGTGGTGACGGCTATCGAAAGTGCCGAACGCGAACTGAAGAATACGAATACATTGTATTGCCTCGGGGACATCGTGCACAACAGCCTCGAAGTGGAGCGGCTCGAGGCTTCGGGCTTGCGGACGATCGGACACGACGAGTTCAGCCGCCTGAAAGGGGAGAAAGTGCTGCTCCGTGCACACGGCGAACCGCCTTCGACGTATGAGATCGCCCGGCGGAACAACATCACGATTGTGGATGCGACCTGTCCCGTTGTGCTCCGCCTGCAACGCAAGATCCATAAATGCTACGAAGCGACGCGCGACAGCCATACGCAGGTTGTGATCTACGGGAAGAAAGGGCATGCCGAGGTGAACGGCCTGGTCGGACAGACGGAAGGCACGGCTATCGTCATCGAGAAGGTGCAGGACCTGGACCGGCTGGATTTTAACCGGAATATCTGCCTCTTCTCCCAGACGACCAAGTCGCTCGACGGTTTCCGCGAGGTGGTGACGGCCATCCAACAACGTATGGCGGACGGTGTGCAGTTCGAATATTTCGATACGATCTGCCGACAGGTGGCCAACCGGTTGCCGAACATCAAGGTCTTTGCGTCCCGGCATGACTGGGTTTATTTCGTTGCCGGAAAGAAAAGCTCCAACGGGAAGATGTTGTTGGAGGAATGCCGGAAGGCTAATCCGAATACGGTCTTTATCTCAGAGGCAAAAGAGATTGCCGAGCCGTTGCCGGAAGGCGTGCGAAGTGTCGGCGTGTGCGGGGCCACATCTACACCGAAGTGGTTGATGGAGGAAGTGGCGGTCCGCATCCGGGAACTGAATTCCGGACGTTGACTTTTCGGATTAAGATTGCATGAAGTTTTGGAAAAAAGACAGCATTTTGGCAAATAATTATTACTTTTGCCGCGAACAATTAAAATATAAGACGCTATGTCTGCAGTTAAGTGTATTGGCATTTTAACGTCCGGAGGTGATGCTCCCGGAATGAACGCTGCCATTCGGGCAGTGACACGTTCCGCTATTTATAACGGAATGTCCGTCAAAGGTATCTATCGTGGATACAAGGGTTTGATAACCGACGAAATTGTAGATTTCAAGACTCAGAACGTAAGTAATATTATCCAGCGCGGCGGTACGATCCTGAAGACTGCCCGTTGCGAGGAATTCAAGACTCCGGAAGGCCGTAAGCTGGCTTATGACAGATTGGTGGAGCACGGAATCGATGCCCTGGTTTCGATTGGTGGCGACGGCTCTTTGACCGGTGCCCGTATCTTTGCGCAGGAATTTAACTACCCGATCGTCGGCTTGCCCGGAACGATCGATAATGACTTGTTTGGAACTGACGTGACGATCGGTTACGACACGGCTCTGAATACGATTATGGAGTGTGTGGACAAGATTCGTGACACGGCGACTTCTCACGACCGTCTGTTCTTTATCGAAGTGATGGGACGCGATGCCGGTTTCCTTGCCCTGAACGGAGCGATTGCTTCGGGTGCGGAAGCTGCCATTATTCCGGAAATATCGATGGAGAAAGACCAGTTGGCAGAAATGATTGAAACAGGTTTCCGCAAATCGAAGAACAGTAGTATCGTGCTGGTAGCGGAAAGCGAAGTGACCGGCGGTGCTATGGGCGTGGCCGAACGTGTGAAGAAGGAATATCCGCAGTTCGATGTTCGTGTTTCCATCTTAGGACACTTGCAGCGCGGCGGTTCGCCGACGGCTCAGGATCGTATTTTAGCAACCCGCATGGGCGTTGCCGCTATTGACGCTCTGCTGGATGACCAGCGCAATGTGATGATGGGCATCCAGAACGATGAGATCGTTTACGTTCCCTTCTCCAAAGCAATCAAGAACGACAAACCGATAAACCGCGATTTGCTGGACACATTACGTGTTTCCTCTATCTAAAGGATTTAGGGGACGCAGATTACGCAGACGAGCGCAGATTTACGCAGATAATATTTAATTGATAAATAAGTCTGCGTTATTCTGCGCTCGTCTGCGTAATCTGCGTCCCTTCTTAGTTTATATTGAAAGCATAAACATTCCCTCCGAAGTCGGCGGCGAAGATCATCCTGCCGTCAGTTGTTAGCGTGGAGAATAAAGGTGCTCCCGTTTTATGTTTCCAAATTGTCCGTCCGCTCTCTTTATCCACTCCGTAGATGATTCCGTCGGAAGCTCCGAAGTAGACGGTCTTGCCGATCAGGACAGGGCTTGTCTCGATTGTCGCTGCCGGATGGCGCGAATAGGGTGCGGTGTAAATTAGGGCAGGCGATGTCCGGGCTGTCCATTTGACCTCGAAAGTCTGGCGGTCGAGTGCAACCATGCCATCGGTCTGTGTGCCGACAATAATCAGGTTGTCAGTGACTAACGGAGTCGAGTTTACCTGTACGTTGAACGGCAGCTCTTTGCGGACGACGACTCTGCCCGAACGGCTGTCGATGATAAAGAGAGACTTGCGGGCGGCGACGTAGAGCAAGCCGTCGACCAGCGCAGGCGTGGCGCCCCGGTCAGTGATTCCGTCCTTATCGAGTTTCCAGAGCAGTTCACCCGTTTTCGCATCGTTGCCGTAGAAGCCCCGCCAGTTGGCACCCGAAACGATTACTCCGTCAGCTAACAATGGCCTTGAAGTGGTCGCCTCGCCTTGTGCCCAGCCTTTGTTCAGCCAGAGCGGTTCGCCCGTCTTTCCGTTGTATGCCCCGAATCCTTTTCCGCTGCCTGCGTAGACGATACCGTTGGCGGCTGTCAGTCCGTCGACAAGCACGGGGAGTCCGGCTACATTCATTTTCCTGTCCCATTTCAACTTGCCGGTTTGTGCGTCGATTGCATATAAATAGCCTTCCGCATCTTGCGCGAAGACCGTTCCGCCGTCTACGGCAATCGCGTTCTTGATGGAGTTGCGCACCGGGCATTTCCATAGCAGTTCGCCGGAGTTTGCATCCAGGGCGGAGACTGCGCTTTCCCCTTTTAAGTCTTCGTCGAGGGAAGCGACATATACTTTTCCGCCGGCAATGACCGGAGAGGCAAAGTATAATTTTGCATTGACATTGCGTATCCAGGCAAGCTGCGGCGTATTAGCTGTCTCCGCCGGTCCGTACAGGAAGGAAGAGCGGCGGACGGCTGTTTCTCCGTTATTGAACACAGCCTTGGCGGTGATGAAAACACGCTTGCCTTTGCAGTCTGCCGGCAGTTTGGCCGTGCCCGACCAGTTCCAGTCCGTGTTTTGGGAAAGCTGCGTTTCCGGGACGACTGTTTTCCCGTCTGCCATGCAATTGCAGGTGACATGCGTGGCAGGCGCAACCGCGTTGTAGGCATTGACCGAGACCGGGAGTTTTCCGTCCGCAGTGATTGCACACGCATCATTGGAGATAGACGCTATTTCGATAGACTTATCTATATATGTATAGCGAAGCGCTGTCCGGACATCTCCTTTCCGGTCCACGTCTATCACGCGGAAAGCGGAGGTCGAGTGGTCGATGCCGCCTTTGTCGAGTGTCGCCGTCGAAATAGTCAGGACATCTCCTTGCTTGCGGACAAAGTGATTGTGCCAGTGTCCGTAGAGCCAGGCTTTCAGATTGTGTTCGTTCAGGTTGATCTGTTCGCTGTCGCTGATGCCGAATACGAATTCATCCCCGGAGGTCAGCAGGTCGTGATTGAAGACGATGGCCGGTTTGCCTGCCGGGATTTCTGCCAGGTCATTCTTCAGCCAGCGATAGACGTCTTCTTTCGTGTAGCCCGGCTGATGGTCGCCTCCCGCCATGGGCGTGACGATATAGTGGACGTTGCCGAAGTCGAAGGAATAGTAGACCGGCCCGTAGACACTTTCAAAGACCTCTTCCCCATACTTCCCTTTTACCAGGTCGTGGTTGCCGAGGCAGTAAAACATCGGGCAGTCCATGTTTGACGTATTCATCAGGTGGATATGCTTCTTCAATCCGTTCTCGTAGCAGATATCGCCGGTATGGATGATAAAGGCGATTTCCTGGTTGGCGGCGTAATCGCGGACGTTGTTCGCCCAGCTTTCCTGATCGTCGGTGTTGAATATCTCGGTGTCGGAGATGTGGATGAACTTGTGGCTTCCGTCCTGCCGGATGCGTCCTTTCCAGGGTTGCAGCCCGAAGTCGTAGGCTTGTTCTTCCCCGCTGATCCGCCGGTAATACCGGTTATCCGTCTTATAGCCTGAAGGCGTCGTGATGAAGATGAAGCGTTCCCGTTCGTGTCCGGGAAGCGTATAAAGACCTTCGGCATTTGTTCTCACAACGTTTAGCCCGTCGGAAACCCGGACGTCTTTCAATACTTTCTCTCCTTTGTCGTAGACTCCGTTCCGGTTGGCATCTACATACACGCGGCCCTGATAGGCGGCGCTTACCGGCACGAACGCGGCACAACTTAGTAATAGCAGTATAAGTCTTTTCTTTTTCATGATAATTTAGATAAAATGAAGGGTCGTGTCTGATCTAATAAACCGGACGCAGATGACGCAGAATACGCAGACGGACGCAGACTTTATAAATAATAAATAATTTCTGCGTTACTCTGCGCTCGTCTGCGTCATCTGCGTCCGGTAAATACTGACTTTTGACAATCCCGTTTTTTTATTTCTTTCCGGACAAGTTATCCAGGAACAAATCCATCATCCGCTTAGCAGCGACGAACGAACTGATTTCGTTGTTCAATACCTGCTGTTCGGTCATGCCTAACATGCCTTCGACAGCCGGGTTGTGATAGAACTTTTCGCGAAGCGTGTCGTTGATGCTTTCATACATCCAATACTTGGCCTGCTCGTTACGCTTGTAGTTGAAGTAGCCGTTCTTTTGGGTGAACTCCATGTATTCGCCGACCATATCCCAGATTTCTTTGATTCCTAAGTTGTAGTAGCCGGAGTAAGTCAATACTTTCGGGAACCAGCCGGATTCCGGAGCCGGAAACAGATGCAGGGCGTTGCGGAACTGGGCGGCGGCAAGGTTCGCCTTTTCGATATTGTCGCCGTCCGCCTTGTTGATGATGATGCCGTCTGCCATTTCCATGATACCGCGCTTGATGCCTTGCAGTTCGTCACCGGTACCGGCAAGCTGGATCAGCAGGAAAAAGTCGACCATCGAATGGACAGCCGTCTCACTCTGTCCGACACCGACCGTTTCGACGAATACCGTGTCGAATCCGGCAGCTTCGCAAAGGACAATCGTTTCGCGTGTCTTGCGTGCCACGCCTCCCAACGAACCGGCCGATGGCGAAGGGCGTATAAAGGCATTCTTCTCGCGCGACAACGCCTCCATACGGGTCTTGTCGCCGAGGATACTGCCTTTCGAACGCTCGCTGCTCGGGTCGATTGCCAGGACTGCCAGTTTGCGTCCTTCGTTAATCAGGTGCATACCGAATGCATCGATAGACGTACTTTTACCGGCTCCCGGCACTCCGGTGATACCGATGCGGACGGACTTGCCGGCATGCGGCAGGCATTTCTCAATGATTTCCTGTGCAACCTGCTGGTGTTCATATTTGGCGCTTTCCACCAGTGTCACAGCCTGGCTGAGGATCGTTATGTCTCCTTTCAGGATTCCTTCCACAAACTCGGAAGGCGTATATTCTTTGCGTTGAACTCTTCTTTTCAGATAAGGATTGACTGTCGGTACGTCAGCTACTCCCTTGTTTACCTTTAATCCTTTGTATAGATCGTCGTTTTCGGGATGTTCCATAATAAATAATTATTTAGTTTGCCAATATGCCAATGTGCCAATTAAGAAGTCTTTCTCTGCATTGGCATATTGGCATATTGAATAATTGGCATATTATTTCTCCGCTGTCACCTTCACTAACCGTACCGGACCGTTCGGGTCGTTGCATACGAGGTTAATAAGGGCTTCCAGCTTTGTCTTTATCTCTTTAGGGCGTACGGTCACTTTGAAGGTGGCTGTCGTGCCCGGTTTGATTTCTCTTTTACCTCCGGAGATGGCTACGCGTTCGTCGTCGCAGGTCGCGCTGTAGATGATGAGCGGCGATTTGCCCGAGTTGGTCACGTCGATCGTGCCGCTGACCCTTCCGCCGACCAATGGGATGAAGCTGCTTTTATCGGGCAGCTTGCCGAAATCGAGCAACGTGCCGGACAGTTGGGCTATCGGAGCTTTCGCCTTGTCGGATGCGGTCAGTTTGCTGAAGTCGTCTATGATATTGGCAGCCACGTGTATCTCGCCTTCCGTCCCTTTCTTCTGTCCGATGCTCTCGATCGTTACGGGGATTTCGTCTGCTACGCGCCCCTTCCGTTTAGCCTCTTTCGCGTTCATCAGGATGGATATTTCGCCTGTTTCGCCGGGAGCTAACTTTGTCGGGTTGGCTACGACGTTCAGGTAATGGGCCGTTTTCCCTAAATGGATGGTCAGGGATGTCTTTCCTTCATTGATTACGCTGATTTTTTCCCCTAAAGTCTCTTCGGGACGAATCGTGCTGTAGAGGATATTCTTTGTTTGCAGTTTCAGGTCGCCGATGCTGTACGGATAAATCAGTATCGGGAGTGCCTCTTTGGGCGTCACGTTACCTTTGATGCCTAACGAGAAACTGCCTTTCTTTCCGTTGCTGTAGATCGCGATTGTCTTGTAGAAAGGACCGGGACGTCCTTTGGGGTTGTAGGTCACTTTCACCTCTCCGGTCTTTCCCGGGGCGATGGGCTCTTTGGACCATTCCGGTTGCGTGCAACCGCATGAGGCTGTAATCCGTGTGATGACGAGCGGGCCGTCACCTGTGTTTTTGACTGTAAAGACATGGCTGACCAATCCGTCGGACTCTCCAATCGTTCCGAAGTTGTAGATGAGTTCGTCAGCGCTGATTTGGGCGTTATTTTGTGCCAGCATACTGCTTGTTGCAAACAGTATGCCGGCAAGGATAGAGATTAGTTTGTTTCTGTTCAACATTCTAAGTGATTCGCTTTTCCTGTGTTATTATTCTACCTCTCCCCGGATTGTCAGGATAAAACTACCGGTTTTACCATTGCTGTAAACGGATATAGTCTTCACGAAAGGACCCGGGCGGTCTTTCGGGTTATACGTGATTTTGATGTCACCTGTCTTTCCCGGGGCGATCGGCTCTTTGGTCCATTCCGGTGTCGTGCAACCGCAGGAAGCAATGACGCGTGTCAGGACGAGCGGGGCTTCGCCTGTATTCTTGATCTTAAAAGTATGCGATACATTTCCGTTCGCCTCTTTGATTGTACCGAAATCGAAAGAGGTCTCATCTGCTGAAATTACAGCTTTGCCTTGCGCTGACGCCATTCCTGTAGCCAGCAGGATTGTCATGAAAATAAAAATAATCTGTTTCATCTTCTCTTTATTTAGCTATTGTTTAAGATGCAAATTTAGACAAAAAATCTGCGATTAAGAAATAAAAGATGAGAGTATTTACGCAGCCAATGAAGAAATGCTTACCATATATTGGGATATTGGTAAATTGTTATCAGAAAGTCAAAAACAAATCGGTTGGGGCAACAATGCGCTCGAATGCGCAACGGGCCGTTGCGCATTTGCAATTACAAGAAAGAGGGCCTGCGATGTGGGAGGCTTATTGTATAAAACGCATTTTTTCGGTTCGAAAGACATTCGAAACAAAACAAATGTTAATCAGCTTTGCAGTTGTCAAAAAGGGGCTTTTTCCTATGATCAGGCACTTTATCGTCATGAAGAGGGACTTTATTGCTCTGATCCGGAACTTTGTTGCTCTGAAGTCTGACTTCATATAGTGCGAAGTCAACCTTCAGAGCGATGAAGCGTTACTTCACGGCAATTTTCTGCGCACTTCACGGTGACAAGCCCTCATAAATTCCTTGGGATATTTGGAACGCCGTCCGCCTTCGTCCGCAAATATTCGATTCTCCAGGAGTTAAGGTTTATCACTTTGCTGGTGTTTTCACCTCCCGGTAATCAAATTGCACGCTTTCTGGAACGGGCTGCGCACCTCGTTTTTCCTATTGTCAGAAAGGGGAGCTTAAACCGTGAAAAGAGTCAATCCAAAATCGATCAAGATTTTGGACGAAATAGAAAAACGGCTGAAATGGGGGTTATTGTCAATTTTCCAATTTGCAGAAAAAGGATTTCATTCCCGATATTAATTCTTTTGAAGAGATAATCCGCGGATGCCGAAAAGTGCCTCTTACTTATCAAATCAAAATATACTTTAGAAGTAAAAGCGAACAGCACTAAAATCGCAAGCAAATTCATCCATTATGATTGACAAAATTACTATATTTGCAAAAAGCATCCATTATGATTGACAAAATTCGTTTTACCCGAGATTATATAGATCGCCCGATTTACACTGAGCGTATCAAGCCTTTTATAGGAAAAGACATTATAAAAATCCTGGTAGGCCAGCGCAGAATCGGGAAAAGCTATATCATGTATCAGCTAATGGATTACATCGAAAAAACGATTCCAAATGCTCATCTCATATATATTAACAGGGAGCTAAAGCCTCACGAATTTATCCGGACAGATGACGACTTATACCAATATGTACATACCAATTTACAACAAAACTGTAAAAACTTCCTATTCATTGATGAAGTACAAGAAATACAACGCTTTGAATATGCTTTAAGATGTTTATTGGCAGAGGGAGTTTGCGATATTACCTGTACGGGAAGCAATGCGTCTATGTTATCAGGGGAGCTTGCCACACATTTAAGCGGCCGATACATTGAATTCCCGATCCATAGCTTAGGCTATGCAGAATTCCTTCGTTTTTTCACATTGGAAGATAGCAACCAGAGTCTCTATAAATATCTGACAATAGGTGGAATGCCCTACTTAAAAGTAATCGGAACGGAAGAGGTTCATGCTTTTGAATATTTACGCAATGTATATTCCACGATTCTACTGAAAGATGTTGTAGCGCGGGAGAATATCCGAAATGTATCATTCTTAAATGACTTAGTGGAATATTTAGCAGACAATCTCGGGAATATGTTTTCTGCATCCAATATTGCAAAATATCTGAAATCCCAACGTCCTACCGTTTCAACCCAAACTGTGATTAATTATATAACACCCTTACTCAATGCTTTTTTTATCCATAAGGTAAATCGAATGGATATAAACGGACTAAAAATCTTTGAAATAGGAGAAAAATATTATTTCGAAGATTTAGGTCTACGAAATGTAATCCGAGGATATAATTTAGGCAAAGAGATACAAAAACTATTAGAAAATGCCGTGTATCTTCATTTACTTCGATGTAGCTATGATGTTAAAGTAGGCCAACAAGGAAACTACGAAATTGATTTCATAGGGTCAAAAAACGGGAATCGTATCTATATTCAAGTGGCTTATCAACTTATGGATGAGAGAACAAGAGAACGTGAATTTGGTAATTTGATGAATATCACGGACCATTATCCTAAATATGTTGTTAGCATGGATGAGTTTAACGCCGGGACGAATGAAAAAGGCATCCAACAGATTCACATACGTGAGTTTTTAATGACAGCACTTTAAGAATCTTCTTTCGATATTCAAGACTGTCATAATGGTTTGTGCGAAAGAAAGGATGAACGGTTGTCACTGAATTATCTTAGACGATTATACTCATTGTTTAAAGATCAAAAGAAAATGATGCTGATAATGACAAATTCATAGCTATTCATTTGGATGGGAGCCTGCAAATTCATAGCTTTACGATTCAAACGAATGGTGTTTATCAACCTATAAAACAATTCCAGATGAAAAAGCTCCATATTTTTTTAATTGTGTTGCCTCTACTGCTCAGTCCTGCTTGTCACAAGGTTGATTATACGACTGTTGGCTCATTTAAGTTTGAAAAAGATGTCATTAATTTAGACTCTCGGCAACAGGAAGTAGAAGTAAAAGCGAACCGTGACCATTGGCAAATGGCAGTAGGAGACGAAAATGGCAATCGAGTAGAAGGAGATACCATAAACATGAAATGGTACACACTAATAAAAAAAGACAAAGGAGTATCGCTTTTAATTAAAGTCAGTTCAAATAATGGAGAAGAACGCTCTTTTGTCATTGGTTTCAAAAGTTCAGATATTTATACTCGTATGACTGTTAATCAAAGAGGGATAGAATAATCAAGTAAAACATTTCAAAAAAATATCGCCATGAGAAGAACAATTTATCTATTTGTATTTACGTACCTGCTGTTGCTTCCTTTAGTATCCAACGCACAGCTTAAATCGGGTATTGTAGTTGGTGGAGGTGATAGCTGGATGCACAAGTCAAAAGTTGAATCCCCTCGATTGACAGGGGAAAGGGATTTGAAATGGGATCACCGTTTCAGTTTTAATGCTGGATATCAGTTCCAATATGAATTTAAAAATCATTTATTAATTGATGCTGCTTTGCTATATCAAGCGAGAAGAGTAAACATCGCTTATCAAGAAGAGGGAGGAGGTGAAAGTTTAGACTACGGTGAACAATGGCCGGGTGGAGCTATTTATGATGATACCAAATTATTTAACGGATTATCCCTGAATGCAACTGTAGGCTATAAGTTGTGGAAAGGACTAAAAGCAGGAATCGGGGTAGAACCGACGATCTATTTTAATACGAAAGCCAAAGTTAACCTGGCAGATAATAAATTCGATATCCCTCTTGTTGTAAAAATAGGCTATGATTTCAACTGGTTTCAAGTCGATCTCTCTTATAAAAACGGATTCAAGCGAATTTACTGGAATTATGTAGTCGGCAATACAGATACAAGAGACTTGCAGGTGTCGATCTTTGTTCCGATTTTTAAATGATCATTGAAACAAATCTGTATATTTTATACCAATAATCAATGCTAAAAAATAGTAACCGGCAAAGAGTTCAAGTTAATCCCTTTGCCGGTTACTTTCGGTTTAGAAGTCCACTTTTAAAAGTCCTCCTTCCGTATGCGACACGAACTCGGGAGCATACAGGCATTGGATCGTGCTGATGCCGCCTGCGTATTCACCTGGGCGTGACACATATACGGCATATTCCAGGACGTATGTGCCTTGGGGCAGGCGGTCGAAGAAGAAGTTTTCCGATACATCCGTCGGCGACTGGTAATACCAGGCTCCGTCCCGATAGGTCGAACCGGAAAGCTGGGTAGCCGGTTCGAAACATCCGGCGCGGAGGTCTTTCAGGAAGACGTAGTCCATCGTGCGGTCGGTGCGGACAGTCAGGCGTACGATAACTTTGTCGCCGACACGGAGCGGTTGCTGGGGCGTGACGGGACGCAGTTGCCGTTCGGAACCGTTGTTCGTCTCGACAAAGAGCATCTTCTCGACGTTCAGTGCTCCTTTCTGTTTCTTTATGTCGTTGATGTTCCGGAGGTATTGTTCGTAGACAGCTCCCCAGGCAGGCGCGGTGCCTTCCTTGCGGATGGTGATGGTGTTTCCGCCGGATGCAACGGTTTTTTCTTCCGAACGGGTGACTTTCAGGTAGCCGGTGGCCAACTCGCCGTTTGTGGTGCTATAGGTTTCCTTACCCCATTCGGCGGTGCAGGTGTTGCTGTCGCTCAGCCAGTCGCTTCCGGTCAGCAGCAAGGCGTAGATGGCGTTGACTGTGGCCGGGACGGAGGGCCAGTTTTGCGTCTGTTTCTGGCTGAGGAGCCATTGCTTCATCCGGTCGGTCTCCTGCCGGTTGGCCGACGTTTCGTTGAAGAGGGCCATCAAAAGGCAATGCGTGTCGATCGGTGAGGTGAAGAAACTTGCGCCGCTCCGGTTGTTCGCCCAATACATGCCCCGGTCGGCGGATGTGGTCGCCGTCTTGCGCAACCAGGCGAGGATGTTGTTTGCAACCTCTTTCTTGCCGTTGCGCAGCATCAGCCAGGCGATTTCACCTTTTCCGTAGATGGATTGTTTGCTCCACTGCTTTTCCGCTAAGTTCGTGTAGTAGCGGATCGCTTCGCGGGCCGAACCCAGTTCCGGGATGTCGCGGTAGGCGCTGCGGACAAACAGGTATTCGATTTCCAAGGGAGAAATTTCGTTTTTCTGCCAGTTCTTGATCTTTTGGAGCGCTTCGTAGTCGGACTGGATTTGCTGGTCGATGAACTTCAGCGCTCTCATCTGCATCTCCTTTTCCTGCTGGTTATACCCGATGGCGTTCAACTGCACTAACTGAGTCATTCCTTTCAGGATATAGAGTGTCATTTCCTGGTTTGGATACATGCCTTTGAACCAGCTCCACCCGCCGTCCGGCCTTTGCAGGTCGAGAAGGCGTCGGAGGGCGATTTCCCGTTGCCCGGCTGCCCGGTTCAGGTCGAAAAGGAGGGAGAGGCGTTGTTTCTGCTCCGTCTCGTTGCTTGCTTCTAATACCCAGGGCGTTTCCTGCAGGAGGATGTCTTTCAGTTCCGCGTTCTTTTCGAGGTTGGAATAGAGCGTGGAGGCGTTTCCGCCTTGTGCTTTCCACTGGCTGATAACCTGCTGGATGCGCGGATGGGCCGTTGCGATGTAGCTTGCCAGCGTGTTGCTGTAGTAAGAGGCGAACCAGGAGATGACGTTGTCGTCTTCCGGCTGCGTGAGGGTCGGCAGGGCCTGGACGGCGTACCAGATGGGGTTGGCCGTCAGTTCGAGTGTCGTGCGGAACGGCCGTGCGTCTCTACGGTCTTTCAGGCGGATCACTTCTTCGTTCTTGTCGAAGAGGTAGAACGGGGTGCTTTCCGTCACTAAGATCTCGTTGGAGAGAACCGGGATAAGGTGCTGTTCACCGTCGCTTCCCTTGTCCGAATCAGCTATGATGCGGCAGCCGATAACGCCATTCGCCGCTGCGGGGACGCGGAAAGACCAGCTGACGGTTGTCGTGCTGTCGGTCGCCAGGGTAAATGGTTTCTGCGATTTGGTCAGGCAGACGACCGGCTGGTCGCCCTCAGGGTCGAACAGTTCCAGGCTGGCGCGTCCGCTGAGGGTTTCGCCGGACTGGTTGCTGACCTGTGCCGTGATTGTCACATCGTCGCCCTGGCGCAGGAAACGCGGCAGGTTCGGGGTCACCATCAGCGGCTTGTTAGTGATGATCTCGCGCGACAGGTAGCCGTATTTCAGGTCTTCCGTCTGTGCTAACAGTTGCAGTTTCCAGGTCGTATTGCTTTCGGGCATCGTGAAACTGAACGCAACGTCGCCCTCCTTGCCGGTCACGAGCGCCGGATAGAAGAAGGCGGTTTCGGCGAAGTTTTCGCGTAGCTTGACCGGTTCGGGCAATCTCTTGCCGTACAAAGCCTGCCCCATATCTTCCTTAGACGCAAAAATCTGCTCTGATTGTACGGCGGATTCTTCGAGAGGTGCACTGTCTTCGGTGATGCTGAGGACTTCGGCCACAGCCGGGGCGGCCGCCGATTTCATCATGACTCCGGATGCGTAGACACGGTTACTTCCGTAGCGGGAGCCTAAAGACAATACATCCTGCCAGTTGAGGCGGTCGTACTGGTATTCGGGTATGCGCAGGTTCTTGTTTGTTCCCGTCTCGTACTTGTTGTTGCTTGTAAAGGCTGTCCCTTCCGAGAATTGCGGGGCATAGAGATTAATATATCTTTTGGGGACGAATGACCAGCCGAAAGGTATGATCTTATCCAATGATGCGTCGTACATACTGGCCAGCACTTCGGCTGTGACGGCGACGGAATCCGCATCCGTAATACGGAATTTCCAGTTTTCTTTGCTGCCAGGCAGCAGGTGGTCGCGGAATGTCTCGGCCAGGATGTTCAGTCTCCGGTTTGGCTGGCGGCGGTAGACGGGAACCTGCTTGACGTACATCTTTCCTTCCTTGACGAAGGTGAAGGTGACGGTAAACCCGTCTCCGTCCGTTTCCTTAAACGGGAGGCGGAACGTCCGGTTCTCATCGCTCATCCGGATGTATTTCCGTTCCGTGCATTTCCGGTCGCTGCTGTAGACTTCGTATAAGACGTGTGTATCCTTGTCGGATGTGCCGAACATAAACTCGGCGTCTTCTCCCGGCTCACAGGTCGTGCGTTCCTCGATCAGCCAGGTGTGCATGAATACCGGCGGGCGTTTGTCCCGGCGGCTGTAGAGGATAAAGTCCTGGCTGGCAGAAACTTCTTTTCCGTTGGAGTCGGTCGCTTTCACTTCCAGGCGGTAACGTCCGGCCGGGAGGTTGCGGAACAGGGCGGGCGAGAGTTCGTCTCCCGTTATAAAGGTGCCGACGGTCATCAGTTTGTCTATCTTATACTGATCCAGGCCGAACTGGTCCGGTTCTGTCTTCTCGTCTGACAGGGAGTAAATCGTGTAACTGCCTTCGGCGGATGCTTTCTGCCTGTTTACCGTATAGGCCGTTATCACCGCTTTGGCGGAGTCGTTTTCCATTTCCTCTCCGGGCATTTGGATATCCAACAGGATGCCGGTGTCGCCTACGGAGAAGGTGTATTGCGCTTCCTGTGTTTCTCCTTTGCTGTCGGTCAGGGTTGCCGTTACTTCATAACTCTGGTAGGCGGGGCGCATGCCGGTCGTTTCCGGCCGTTCGGGAACGAAGGAGAGGGTGAAGTTGCCTTTGCTGTCGACCTTTGCCGTTCCGTTGGCGACCTGCTCGGTTGTATAATCGAATGGATTCGGCATATAGAAACGTGCCCAGAACGGGCGGCGGGTGATGGTCCAGTTGACTTCGCCTGCCTGAAGGGCGATGCCGGAGAATGTCTGTGCTTCACCCGTAATTTTGACCGGTTTGCCGAATGTGACTTCTTCCTTGATCGGCAGGAAGTCCACCTTGAAGGTCGGACGTTTGTATTCTTCCACCCGTATATTCGTGCGGGCTCTTTCCGACACGAGGGTAAAGTTGCCGCTTAATGTCTGTGCCGGTATGGTAAACTCGCCGTTGAAGGAGCCGAATTTGTCGGTCGTGAGTTCTTTGCTTGCCACTTCTTTGTAGTTGGCATCGCGCAAGGTGACGGTATAGGTTCGTCCCGCCACTACATGCGGATCGTCCGTGTCTTTTACGTAAGCGATCCCTTTGAAGAAGACGTTCTGTCCCGGACGGTAAATGCCGCGGTCTGTGAAAAGAGACAGTTCCACCTGTTCCTTTTCCGGACGGAAAGAGCCGTAAGGATAGATGCTCGTGATGATGGAAGCGGTGTCTTCGCGGAAGACCGGACGGATTTGTTCGATCTTCTTTTTGGCGGGAAGGACAGCGATGCCTAAATGGTCTGTCTTCACTTCTCCCTGGCGTTGAAGCGTTCCCTTCATCATATCGGTCTTGTAGTAGATCACGGTTGCGCCTTCGATGGGTTTGCCGCTTTCCAGGTCGGTGACGAGCACTTCCGAGTTGTTCGTCTGGCTGCGGGTAAGGGCGGCCAGGCGGCTCACGCTGAAACGGTTGGAGACGGTCAGTTGCTTGCCCGGAACCGTGATGACGTATTCGTATAATCCTAATTTATCCATCGGAATGGAGAGTGTGGAATCGCCTTCGGTGTAGGTGTCGGGCATATTCATCTTGAACGTCTGCTCTTTCACTAACTCGCCCAACATGTTCTTGTTGTTTTTATTATAGTTCCGCCAGGCATCCTGCGGCTGACGGAGGCTTTTGTAGATGCGGACGGTCAGTTGCGGGGTGTTGGTGTATCTGATCCGGAGCGTCAGGCTCTTTCCCGGATAGACGTTGTTCTGCGATTCGACGTTCAGGACGGGCATTTCCATTTGCCCTAATTGGTTCTTGAACGCGTTGACGCGGTCGTTTTTAGCGTACCGGGCGATGCTTTCCTTGCAAAGTGCGTAGATGGCGGCCTGGATGGAATCCTGGTGCGCTTTGTTGCCCTGATAGCGTTCGCGTTGGAGGCGATGCATCTGTGCGATCTCTATTTCGATGGCAAACGGTTCTTTTCCGTACACCTGGAACAGGCTGTCTAATGCGTTTTTATAGTCTGCGGAGGTTGTCAGCCGGTTGTCGTATTTATATTGCCAGTAGTCCAATTCGTCCAGCAGCAGGGCTTTCTTTTCCGGCTGGGTGCGGCGGAAGGCGATCAGGTCGTTATACCATTCTGCCGCCGGCTGTATCCCGATGGCGCGGAAAGCCAGAAAATCGTACAGTGTCGGACGGAGTTCGGGGCTGTCTTTCCCTTTCTTCAGGATCAGGTTGTATTGGCCGACCGGCGTCTGTTGCAGCAAACGGGCGGGTTCGAGGGAGAGTGTCAGTTCCTGTTTAATCTTTTCCGTGAAGAGGTTGGAGGTCCATTCGCGGATATCGTCGGGCACGTAACCGGTGAGTTCCGTCCGCTGGTTGATGTTCCAGCGGTTCTGTCTGTAATAGTTGTTATACATCTCCGCAATCATGGAGTGGAGTATGGCGACAGAGGCCGAATCGGGACATACGGCGGTATATGTTTCCACCTCTTTTATCAGTTCGGGGAAAGTCTCGCTGTCTTTCTCCAGTTGATTCTTCATCTTCGTAATAAGCGACTGGATTAACTGCGGCGTGTTTTTCGTTTGGATGGCTTCTGCTATCGCCTTCTCATCGAGAGAGGCCCGGTTTGCCTGCACGTAGAATACCGTAGACAATATTCCACAAGCGATCAGGGCTAAAACAATGAATGCTCTTATCTTCATATCTATATGAGTTTACTTGTTAAACAAACAACCTTTAGTGTATAGATACAAAGAAAGAGCAAAAAGTTGTAAAACTACTGTTAAATAGGAGTAATTCTATTTTTTACGCACGTAAGTCAGGAATGTGTAAGGGTACGGATTTTTCTCGTCTGCCTCGAATTCCTGGCGTTCCACCTCTTCCCACAGATCCCAGTTGACAACCGGGAAGAACGCGTCCGCATCGGGGAAGTCGCCGTGTACGCGGGTCAGATACATCTTGTCGGCAATGCCTAATCCTTGTCTGTAAACTAAGGAACCGCCGATGATGAAGATGTCTTCTTCTTTTTCGCAAATATCCAAAGCGTCGTGCATCGACTCGCAAGCGAAGCAATTGACGAAACCGGCTTCCGGCATGGTCGTCAGTACTACGTTTTTGCGGTTGGGCAGTCCGCCTTTAGGTAAAGACTCGAAAGTTTTACGTCCCATTATTACGGCGTGGCCTGTTGTCAGGTCTTTAAAACGCTTCATGTCTGCCGGCATGTGCCAGAGCAGTCCCAGATTCTTCCCGATAGCATTGTTGTCGGAAATAGCTGCTACAATTGAAATAGTACTCATAAACTTATCGAATTTAATAAATCTTGCTGTCTTTATTTTTATTTAGACGGCCACTTCACCCTTGATATGCGGGTGCGGGTCGTATCCTGTCAGAGTAAAGTCTTCGTATTGGAAGCTGAATATGTCCTTTACTTCCGGATTGATCTCCATACGGGGGAGCGGACGCGGGTCGCGTGTCAGCTGCAACTTCACCTGCTCGATGTGGTTCGTATAGATATGCGCATCACCGAGCGTATGCACGAAATCTCCGGCTTTCAGGCCTGTCACCTGAGCCATCATCTGTAATAACAGTGCGTACGACGCGATGTTGAACGGAACGCCTAAGAAGATGTCGGCACTGCGCTGGTACATCTGCAAGCTCAAACGCCCGTCTGCCACATAAAACTGGAAGAATGCATGGCAGGGAGGCAGGTTCATATTGTCTAAATCCCCGACATTCCAGGCGCTGACGATGATACGGCGCGAATCGGGATTGTGCTTGATTGTTTCCACCGCCTCGCTGATCTGGTCGATGCTGCCGCCTTTATAGTCCGGCCATGAACGCCATTGGAAACCGTAGATATGCCCTAAGTTGCCGTCTGCATCCGCCCATTCGTTCCAGATACGTACACCATGGTCTTGCAGGTATTTTGCGTTGGTATCGCCCTGGAGGAACCATAGCAGTTCATATATAATGGATTTCAAATGCAGTTTCTTGGTCGTTAGCAGAGGAAAACCGTCTTCCAGATTGAAGCGCATCTGATGTCCGAACACACTGTATGTACCGGTTCCGGTCCTGTCTTCTTTCTTAACTCCTTCACGGAGGACACGATCGAGTAAATCTAAATATTGTTTCATTTTTCTCTATTAATGCACACAAATGTACGAAAGTGATTTGTATTAAACAACATTATTCAGCAGCATCGTTTGTTTTTGACAATAATACTGTATATTTGCCAGCATATCTAACAAACATTAATTTATTAGTATCGAAGATGAAGAGACTATGTATGGCTGTCATGGCAATGTGTGTTTTGTTGTCATGTACGGAGAAAAAAGAGGAAGCCACTCTTTCTGGACTGATGAAATCTGATTTCGTATCAGAAGTACAAGGAAAACCGACCGCATTATATGTGTTGAAAAACCAGAATGGTGCAGAAGCTTGTGTAACAAACTGGGGAGGACGCCTGGTTTCGGTTATGGTGCCCGACAAAGACGGCAAGATGACGGATGTCGTCTTAGGTTACGACAATATCCAGCAGTATGTCGACAATCCTGATAACAACTACGGCGGGTTGATCGGACGTTACGGCAACCGTATCGCACACGGTAAGTTCTCATTGGACGGCAACGACTACCAGCTTCCGCTGAACAACAACGGCCATTGCCTGCACGGTGGCCCGAACGGTTACCACACGGTTGTCTGGGATGCCAAACAGGTGAACGACCAGACTGTCGAACTGACTTATCTTTCCAAAGACGGTGAAGCCGGTTTCCCGGGTAATCTGAACGTAAAGGTTACCTATACGCTGACAAACGACAATGCTGTCGATATCAAATACGAGGCTACGACAGACAAACCGACTGTTGTCAACTTGACTAATCACAGCTATTTCAACCTTTCCGGCGTTCCGGGTTCCCAGATTCTGGACCACTCGATCATGATTAATGCCGACACATATGTTCCGGTAGACGAGACACTGATCCCGACCGGAGTGTTGGAAGATGTAGCCGGTACTCCGATGGATCTGCGCCAGCCGGTTGCTGTCGGTACTCATATCGATGAGCCGTTCGAACAGTTGGTAAGAGGTAAAGGATATGACCATAACTGGGTCTTGAATAATAATTGTGACATGAATGTCCTGGCTGCAAAAGCCGTATCGGCAAAAAGCGGCATCGGTCTTGAAGTCTACACTAACGAACCGGGTATCCAGTTCTATGCAGGAAACGCAATGGCGAAAGCCGGTGATAAGGGAAAACTGGGTGTTGTCTATCCGCATCGCGGTGCTTTGTGCCTGGAAACACAGCATTATCCCGACTCTCCCAACCAGCCGAACTTCCCGAGTGTAGTGCTGCGTCCGGGTGAGAAATACTTCAGCGAATGCCTTTATAAATTTACGGTAGAGAAATAATTACACGATATCTAAGGGGGATTTTTGACAATCGGAAGATTGGGGAGGGCGGCTGTAAAAGGCCGCCCTTTTTGGTTGCGGGAAATCTTAGATTCATATCTGTTAATGTTTCTTTGTAAACTATATAGTTCATCGTTTTTGCTTATCTTTGTGGCAGACCTAAAATCGTCGGAGCTTTGACTTTTCGGCTGTTTTATGGTAGGAAGCTTTAAGCGTTTAAGATATTATCTTTGGAACTGAAAATCGCCAACTTTCAACTCGGACAAAGATAATAGACAACTGGACGCTCACGCTTGTTATATATACTCGTGTATATAGAATAAAGCGTGGGCTGTTGTTTATTATTTGTCCGATGGGTGTTTGGCGATGCCTCAGTTTCGAATAGTAGATTACAGTTCCCACGCTTTTTAACATATAGATGCCAAACATAGGGGAGCAGGGCGGCAATAATAGCAGTATGAGCTCAGGTGAATCGGAAAGAATTGCAATATGTTGTGTTTTACTGGATGTTATGAAGGCTATGGGGGCGGAAGACGATATAGAGGCTTGCCGCCACTATCAATCATTGAAAGGGAAAATGAATATAACCGATTCTGACTTCGAACAGGCGCGTTCGGCGTCGGTCTTGTCCAGCCTGGTTGTCTTGAAAGGCATGCACTACAATAAGAAGATGCTACTTGCGTTGACTGTCTGTGATTTCTATTCCGGTTATACTCATGTTCCCCTCAATTTTCGGATTGCATTTGAAACCCTGATGAATGCAATCGAATGGCCTATCTCTTTCTCGGAGATCCTCACAATCAGCCGGACGGAATAATGATTAAAAGTTTGTATTATCAGTGTTCCATGTTTATACCATTTGTAATGGTGTTATCCTTTCAGCGCTTGTTCGATGTCTGCGATAATGTCGCCGGCATTCTCGATACCGACGGAGAGGCGGATCAGGTCGGGAGCTACGCCTGCTTCGATCAGCTGTTCGTCCGACAACTGGCGGTGCGTATGGCTGGCAGGGTGGAGGACACAGGTGCGGGCGTCGGCCACATGCGTAACGATACAAATCATCTTCAGGTTGTCCATAAAGCGGATGGCATCTTCGCGGGAACCTTTCAGGCCGAAAGCGATGACACCGCACGTGCCGTTCGGCATATATTTCTGAGCCAGTTCATAATACTTATTACTCTTCAGGCCGGGGAAGTTGACCCAAGCCACCTGCTCGTTCGCTTCTAACCATTCGGCTACCTGCTGTGCGTTCTTGCAGTGCTGCGGCATACGCAGGTGAAGGGTTTCAAGTCCCAGGTTCAGCAGGAATGAGTTCATCGGAGATTGGATGGAACCTAAGTCGCGCATCAACTGTGCCGTCGCCTTTGTCATATAGGCCATCTTGCCAAAAGCTTTCGTGTAGGTCAGGCCGTGATAGGATTCGTCCGGAGTTGTCAGGCCGGGGAATTTGTCTGCGTGGGCATCCCAGTCGAAGTTACCGCTGTCTACTACTGCACCGCCGACGCTTGTCGCATGGCCATCCATATACTTGGTCGTAGAGTGGGTCACGATATCTGCTCCCCATTCGAACGGGCGGCAGTTGATAGGTGTGGCGAAGGTATTGTCGACAATCAGGGGAACGCCATGGCTGTGGGCGATGCGGGCGAACTTCTCGATATCCAGCACGCTCATGCCCGGGTTGGACATCGTTTCGCCGAACAGCGCTTTCGTGTTCGGGCGGAAAGCTGCCGATATCTCTTCTTCCGGCGCATCCGGGTCTACGAATGTCACGTCGATGCCCAATTTCTTGATCGTCACACCAAACAGGTTGAACGTTCCGCCGTAGATAGTAGAAGAACAAACCAGGTGGTCGCCCGCCTCACAGATGTTGAATACGGCATAGAAGTTCGCAGCCTGTCCCGAAGAGGTCAGCATGGCGCCTACACCGCCTTCCAGAGCTGCAATCTTGGACGCAACGGCGTCGTTGGTCGGGTTTTGCAGACGGGTGTAGAAGTATCCGCTTTCTTCCAGGTCGAACAGTTTGGCCATCTGTTCACTGGTGTCATACTTGAATGTCGTACTCTGATAGATAGGCAGGACGCGCGGTTCTCCCTTTTTCGGTTGCCAGCCTCCCTGCACACAGAGGGTTTCCGGCTTTAATGGATTGTTCATTATGGTAATGTTTTACTAAGTATTTGTTATTATCCGGCAAAAATAAGGAATAGTTCGTTACTATCACAATATCTTCTTCTGTAAAATACGGAACCAGGCGAACAAGACGATTCCTTTCAGCATGCTGGAAATGCTGATTGCCCACCAGACACCCGTTATTCCCAGTCCCATAGCCGTCAGTCCGATCGCCATCGGGATGCGCAGGCTGTTGAACGTGATGCTGATGATGGCCGGCGGAACCGTGCGACCTGTTCCGTAGAACAAGCCCTGCATCGTTATCTCAAGCATCATGAATATCATCGAATAACCGTCGATGCGCAGGAAGATGCCGCCTGCCTCATAAGCCGCCTTTTCCGGAACGATCAGGGAGAACAGTTCGCTGCCGAAAAAGACGAACAACAGGGTACAAAAGACTCCTAATATCGCCGTCATCTTCAATGTCGTATGATAAGCCCCGAGGACACGCTCCTTCTTGCGGGCGGCATAGTTCTGGGCGACAAAGGTACTCAGCGCCGTACTGAACCCTTGCGAGGTGTTCCAGGCAAGCGCCTCGATCTGACCGCCGGCAGTTAGCGTCATCAGCCCGATATGCCCGCCGTAGGTCGACGCCGTACGCGCCATCATAAGGTTGATAACGGCAAAGAGGCTGTTCAGCATCGCAACGGGAAGTCCTAACTGAAAGATCCGTTTGCTGTACCGGCTTTTCAACCGTACGAAGAAGGAGAAGCCTCCGAACAGTTTGTATCTCTTTTTCAGGTAATAAATGAAAATCGCAAGGACAGTCGCCTCCGACAGCCAGGTCGCGCAGGCAGCTCCGTTCGTCCCCATCCCGAAGCCAAATATGAACAGCGGATCGAGTATCATATTCATTATTAATCCGCTTCCGCTGACGTAGAACGGTATCTTGCTCAGCCCCGCCGCATTATAAATTCCGGTACAGGCCGCCGACAGGAGCACGAATGGAAAAGCCGTCGAGATAATCCGCAGGTAAGACACGGCATGTGCCGAAATGGCGGCATCCAGTTTGAAGAAACCGATGACAGGATGCGCGAGGGCGAACAGCAGCAATCCCCAACAGATCGAGATAATCAGCGCGATTGTCAGGTTGTGGGATGCAAAGTTCCGGGCTTCTTCCGCCTCCTGCGCCCCGATGCTTTGCGCAACGCTGACCTCCGAACCTACTTTGTTCAGATAGGAGATGGAACTCGTCATCCACGTCAGAATACCGACAGCTCCGACTGCTGCCACCGCTTCGCTGCCCAGACGTCCCACCCAAGCCATATCGGTGATGCTATACGCCATCTGTATAAACGAGGTCCCCATTATGGGAAGTGCCAGGTTAAACAGTTGCTTCTTGATAGGTCCTTCCGTCAGATTCTTTGTCCCTTGCATGTCCGTTTCGTATTTGGTTGCAAAGATACCAACAATAAAATAAATAGACTAAAACCGTTCAATCTTTCATTACAGGTGCCAATAGTGCCTCAATCCAGAGCTTGACGTGGAATCCATAAATAATAAAGCCTCACGGAAGCACCGCGAGGCTTTATTATGAAATTTATCTGTAGATGAATCAGAAATTAATGTTCACGCCAATCATTGCACTGAAGCTCTGGAGCGGATAGCCGTAATAGAGTTCGTACTTCTGGAACAAGACGTTGTTCAGTTTCAGATACAGGCCGAAGGTGTCGTTCAGCGTGTATGAACCGGTCAGATTCAGTTCGTTGATGTTCTTCATCTTTTCTTCGCCGGACATTCCTAAGTAAGTCTTGCGTCCGGTGGCCAGGTAATAATCCAAAGATGCGGTGACTTGGCTGATCGGGCGGACTGTCACACCTGCCGTCACTTCCATTTCGGGTTTGCCGTAAGCGTTATCGAGGTCGTCTACGCTCCAATGATTGTAAACGCCTTTCAGGTTGATGTCGAATAATTGCTGATAGCTGTATTTCAGGTTCACGCCTCCGAATGCTTGTTTGGCATTCGCTTGCAAAGCTGTGCCGGTGTTGGCAAAAATACCGCCTTGCATACTTGGAGCAAGGAGCGTCGGAACGAAGAAAACTTCGTCACTCGTGATCTTATAACCGCCGAATACATCAAACCAGAAACCGGGAGCGACACCGCTTCTGATGCCGACCGTGCCGTCCAGGTAATTGCGCGAAGGAAGCAGTTCCATCGTCGGATTTATATAACGGTTGATCAGGGACATATCGTACATGCTGTTGGAGTAGAGTTTACCGCCGGCAACCAGGTAAAGCTGTGTCTTGTCGGCCACTTCCACATCCGCCGCGATATTGGGCGAAGCCATGAACTTGCTGTTATCGCCGGTTACAAACATCACGTTAGCACCTAATTTCAAATTCCAGTTGTCTCCTGCCACCTTATAATAAGGGGAAAGGGTTGCTTCGGCATGGTTCTCAAATTCCAGATATTCCTGTCCGTTCTGTGTCGGTAGGCTGTAGTTAAAATATTCCACGTTACCGCCTAATCCGATGCGTTGCTCGCCACCGAAACGGGCGTTCAGGTCGAACTTGACGTCGAACGTATGTTCGGTCGGTCCGTCCTGATCCTTGCTCAATGCATATTTGTGCGAGAAGTTTGTATATCCTAAGTCGAGCATATAGCCGACGGGCGCATCTTCTTTCGACTCGATGCCGATCTTTGCCTGGATCGTCTGGTTTACCTGATTGGTTTCACGGTCGAACTTGTCCGGGTCCAATGTAGCCGAGGATGCGGGGTTAGCGATCGGCAGACCGTAGTAATTGAATGCCGAGTATCCATATTTGATCCCCATATCCAATGACATCTTATCAAAGGCGTGTTTGAAGTTGAGGCCGCCCATGTTGTCGTTCAACTTAGCCTTTACCTTGTCAAAGTCCGTGTCGATATATTTCACCTTCCCGTTCGTCGAGCGATGTGAGAACCAGATATTCAGTTTGTCCTTGTCGGTGCTCAGGATATGATAACCCAGGTCGCCGTTCAGGTTCAGATAGGTGCCCCCTCCGAAGTTGAAGTAACCCCGGCGCTTGTTGTATTGGATGTCCGTCATGATGTTTCCGGAAGGAAGCAGGCTGATCTCTTTTTCCGGCTCCGTCGGGATCGTGAAGGTAGCATAGTCGATCGGCATCTTCTTGACAACCGGTTCTTTGATGACCGGAAGCGTGTTCACCTTGCTGGCATCCTGTACGGTCGGGTCGTACTCGCGTTCGAGTGTCATTTCCCGGTTCAGGTCTTTTTCCTTCGTCTTGTCTTCCTGTGCACCGGCGGTTGCGACGCTTCCTAACAGGGCCATCACACACAGTGCTTTGATGTTGTATATTGTCTTCATCACTTCTTCTTAGTTCTTAAGTTTTCCCAATCTATTTTCTATCATACCGGCGATATCGTCATCACCATTATAATTGTTCTGCAGGCTGGTGAGATACTGACGAGCCTGGAAGTCGTCACCCTGGCGGATGTAGATGTCGGCCAGCAGGATGAATCCGCGAGCCAGCCAGTACTGGTGAGGCGTGCCGTTCTCGATGAAGTTCATCAACACTTTTTCCGCCTCCTTGTCATTGTCGGTGTCGTAGTATAATTGTGCCAGCAGGTATTTGGCTTCGGCACCGTGTACCGTACGTGTATCCTTGCTCAGTTCTTTCAGGTCGGCCAATGCCTTGTTCCCCTGTTTCTGGTCGATGTAGGCTTTGGCACGGACGTAGCGGGCTTCCGATTCGAGTTCGGGCGAGAGCTTCGGCTCTTTCAGCAGTTCGTCCGCTGCTAAAAGCGCGTCTTTCTGCTGTCCGGTCTGAAGAGCACAACGCATGATACCTAAACGGGCAGCCTGTTTGTTTTCGGGGCTTTCGGCTACGACCTGCAAGCGCTTGAAGCTTTCCAATGCTGCCGGGTAATCCTTGCCCAGGTATTCGATTTCGGCGGTGCGGGCAACCGATTCTTCCAGGAATTTGGTGTCGCCGCTTGCGATAACCGATTTGAAGCGCTGGATTGCCTCGTCGAACTCTTTCTTGGCAAAGGTGATGCTACCCAAATAGAAGTTGGCATTCGAGCTGAATGCACCTTCGGGGAATGTCTGCAAATAGTTGACTAAGCTGCGCCGTGCGCCGTCGTTATCGCCACGCATAAAGAGCTTTTCGGCAGCGATGTAGGTCAGCGAATCCTGTTCGCTCACTTCCAGGCGGATGTTGCCGCCCAAAGAGTTTACGTAGTTAGCGTATGCATTGATATCGTTGAGGTCGATGTAGACCGATTTCAAATCTTGCAAAGCGACCTTTGCTTCTTCGCTGCCCGGATAGTTGCTGATGACGTTCTTGTAGGCTGCGAGCGCCTTTTCCGGCTGGTTGTCATTGTAGTAAAGCAGACCGAGCTGGATGCCTGCCTTACGAGCCAAACTGCTCTGCGGAAATTCGCGGATCAGCTTCTCGAAGGCTTGTGCGGCGGAAGAACTGTTTTCCAGCAGCACGTAAGAACGTCCCTTCTCAAACAGGGCGTCGTCTACGTATTGCGATTCCGGATATTCGGTGATTAAGCGGTCCATGGCGCTGATCTTGCCTCTGTAGTCTTTCTGCAAGCCGAGCAAAAATCCTTTCTGGTAAACGGAGTAGTCACCGGCGGAAGGTGACAGCTGGGCGGCACGCGAATAGTTCTCTTCGGCCAGGCTGAACTGGCGGTTCTGGTAGAGGCAGTCGCCGATGCGGTTGTAGGCGTCGGCCAACGAGGCTGCCTGCTGGTTGCTTTCAAGATCGACATACTGGCGGAAGCGGTTCAGGGCGGCGCTGTAGTCTCTCAGCTTGAAATAGCTGTAACCTAAGTTATAGTAGGCCAGTGCGTACATGTCCGTATTGCGCTGGCGTGTATTGTTCAGGTAGGTCCGGTAGTCGGAGATCGCATTCTCATATTCTCCCATGCGATAGTAGGATTCGCCGCGCCAGAAGTAGGCGTCGTTGCGGGCCTCCATATTGTAGGAACCGAGTGTGATCGCCTGGCTGAAGAGGCTCACGGCGTCGTCCAACTTGACGTTGGTGAAGGCCTGTGTCCCGAGCTGGAAGAGGATGTCTTGTTTGGCTTCCAGTATCTTGGTGCTCGGATGTTTGATCTTGTTGATTGACTTCAGGGCCGCTTCGTAGTTCTTGGTCGTCAGGTAGACTTCGACCAAGTAGTCGTTCACCTTGTCGGCATATTTCGAATTGGGGAAGTCGTTCAGGAAATCTTCGAAGATCGTCACCGACTCGCCGAATCCGGTAAAGGCCGTTTCGTGGATCAGCAGTGCGTAGTTGTACATCGCCACTTCCTTCACCTGCTTGTCGAACGATGAGGTGGCGGCTGCTTCGAACGCCATACGGGCGTTGTTCTTGTCGCCCAACTTCAGGTAAGACTGTCCGAGGTAGAGGTAAGCGTTCTGCGTCAGCTCGTCGTTCTGGCGGACTGTCCGGCTCAGGGCGTTGACGGCGCTGCTGTAGTTACCTTTATTATAATAGCAGACACCCAGGATGTAGAGGTCGCTGCGGAGCGGGTTTTCCGTCGTGGAAACATATTTGCTCAGCATCTGGATCGCCTTGCTCTGGTCGCCTAAGTGGTAATACGAATCACCGACGATGCGGTACATCTCGCTGTTGTTCTTGCTGTCGGGGTAGAGGGAGAGAAGCTCTTCGCCTTCTTTCACCACCTTGTCATATTTTCCCTGGATGAAATAGATTTGTGCGATGTAGTACTGCGACTGTTCGCGGAACTTCGGGCTTTCCTTCAGGCGGGAAAACTCGATAAGGGCGTTGTTGTACTTGCCCATTGCGTAGTCGATATAGGCGACATAATAGGTCGATGCCTCTTTGTATTTATCGCCGATCTGTTCAATGCGGGCAAAGTAGCCGCGCGCTTTTTCCATCTCGCCGGTCTGCAACAACGAGTAAGCCAGACGGAAGGAATAGGCTTCCTGCTGTTCGGGGCTTAAGACGTCGATGTCGGCTTCGTTAAACCAGAAGATCGCTTTCTCGTATTCTCCACGTTCAAAATGGATGGACCCGATCATATAATCGATCTCATTGCTGTGACGGGAAGCCGGATATTCTTCGAGGTAGTCTTTCAGAAGCTCGTCTGCGTTGGGACGTCCCTGCTCGTAGGCGGCGTAGACCAGCATATAGTCGGCCTCCTGAATCAGGTCTGCGTCGGTGGAGTGCTGCTTATAAGCCTCCAGCTTGTCGATGCAACCGGCATAATTTTTTAAACTAAACAACTCTTTCCCTTCTACAAATAGGCGGTCCGGTGCATCAAACTGGTATGACCGTTGCCCATGCGCAACATGACTCCCCACAACTATGCACAGTGGAATAAGTATTCTTTTCATCACTCCTTAGCTTTTATAATACAGATATATATAAATATAACGGTATCCGTTAGTTCTAAGTTGCAAATATAAGAAATATATTACTTTATATAGCGGCCTACCGCTTTTTTGATAGACAGTAAGCCGAAATCGTCCGGATTCAGTTGGCTGGCGGGGAGGATTACTATTTCGGCGGCATCGTCTTCCGCCTTAGCTCCGTCGAACGATTCGGTGAGGCATTCGAAGAACATATCGACCGTGTGGACGTCAAAGCCGCAATAGGGGTAGATGTTGGGAATGGAGAAAAGGTAGCGGCAATCGGTCAGATCCAGCCCGGTTTCTTCCTTTACTTCCCGGTGGGCGGCCTCTTCGGCTGATTCGTGCATGTCGACAAAACCACCGGGCAGGTCGAGCGTTCCCTTTGCCGGTTCTTTGGCGCGGCGGACAAGCAACAGTTCTCCCTCCGGATTCCGGATGAAGCAGGCAACGGCAGAGGATGGATTAAAATAATAGACGAATCCGCATGTGGTACATTGTTTGGCTTTTTCGTTGCGTTCCACAAATGTTTTGGCTCCGCATTTCGGACAGTACGCAAATTGGTGTAAAGGATGTGGCATAATATATTGTATTATCATGGAACGCAGATGACGCGGATAAAACAGATGACCACAGATATATTATTGTTTTAAAAATAATAAATCAGTGGTCATCCTTCCAATCTGTGTTATCTGTGTTCCATAAAATATGGACTTGTTATTTTTATTTTACTTCCCAACCCAGTGCGCTTGCGCCCAATACGGCAGCATCGCTTTCTTTCAATTGAGAGAATAACAGTTTTGTCTTACCTTCGAACACTTTCAACATGTTCTTTTCCATCGAGCGTTTGATCGGGTTCATGATCAGATCGCCGGATTTAGTCAGACCACCAAAGAGGATGATCGCTTCAGGGCTTGAGAAGGCAACGAAATCAGCGAATGCTTCACCCAGGATGTTTCCTGTAAATTCGAAGATTTCCAGCGCTAACTTGTCGTTCTTCATCGCTGCGTCATATACGTCTTTGGATGTGATTTCGTCCGGGTCCAGTTCGCGAAGCAAGCTGTCGTCCTTACGGATTTCCAGAAATTCGCGTGCCGTACGGGCAACACCTGTTGCAGAAGCGTATGCCTCTAAACAGCCCTGACGACCGCAACCGCAAGGACGTCCGTTGTTACGGCGCATGATCACGTGACCTAACTCACCTGCAAATCCGTCATGTCCGTAAACCAGGTTACCGCCGATTACGATACCGCTGCCGACACCTGTACCCAAAGTGATCACGATAAAGTCTTTCATACCACGTGCTGCGCCATAAGTCATTTCACCGATAGCAGCCGCATTTGCATCGTTTGTCAATGCAACGGGTATTCCGTCCAACTTTTCGCTGATCAGCTGAGCCAAAGGAATTTTACCCTTCCAGGGAAGGTTCGGGGCAAATTCGATACAGCCGTTGAAGAAGTTCCCGTTAGGAGCACCAACGCCTACACCTTTTATTTTATCCGGGCCGCCAGCCTGGTCGATCACTAATTTCAGACCTGTTGCCAGATCGCTAACATACTCGTCAACATCGGTATATTTACCAGTCTTGATTGATCCACTGTACAAGATTGAACCTCTTGCATCTACTACGCCAAAAACAGTATTGGTACCACCTATATCGATACCTACTACATAAGGCTTCTCCATGATTTTATATTTTAGATTAATAATGCTTTTTCTGGAAAGCAAATATAAGAGGAATCTGGTAAGGAGCAATGATTTTATTCAAAAAAAACCGAAATAGGCGTGAATATGTTACCTAATATGTTATTTAGCAGGTAAAATCTCAATCCAGTAATCGTCCGGGTCGTTGATGAAATACAAGCCCATCTCCGTGTTCTCGAAGCATATATATCCGAGCTCGCGGTGATATTCGCGCACCTCGTCATAATTGCCTGCCACGCGGAAACAAAGATGGCTTTCGTTATCGCCTAACTCGTAGGCCTCTTTTTTGTCACGCAGCCAGGTCAGTTCCAGCAGGAAGCCGGTTTCGTTGTCTGTCAGGTAAACCAGGATGAACGAACCGTCTGCCGCTTCCTTGCGGTGATGTTCTTTCAGTCCGAGCGCCTTGTTGTAAAACGCAATACTCTTGTCCAGATCGAGGACATTAATATTAAAATGATCAAATCTACTCTTTATCTCCATAGACTCTTATTGGTGTTATTTTTTTAATTCTTAATTCTTCATTTTTAATTCTCAAACCTCCGTCCCTTCTCCCGGCACGGAAATCAGCGCATATCGGCATCCGCGCGATTCGGCATAAGGGCCGAAAGCCTCTACTTCGGCCGGGCGTTCCCAGAAGTGCATCGGGACAAAGATATTAGTTTTGATGCGATCTACGAACTGTTGTGCGCCGCGCATGAAATCCGTTCCGATACGCGGATCGACCGGGAACATGGCGACATCCAGCTTGTCGGTCGCTTTCGCCAAGTCATCCAGTTCTTTCAGGTAGTTTTTTTCTGCTTCCGCTACTTCTTCGGGAGTCGATTCGTCTTTCCAGTGCCAGTTGTTCAGGTCGCCGGCATGGAAAAGGCGTTTACCCTCGGCATCGATCAGAAAAGAGATGCCGGAGTCTGTCGATCCGAATGCCTCGATTCGCAAGTTCTCGTCTTGATAAGACTCTCCTTTCTTCAGGTAAAGGGCGTCATCCTTCCCCGCCCGGCGTCTTTTCAGGATATCTTTCGAGAAGATATAGACGATGTCTTTTTTATATGTTTTCCACTCCAACACTTCCGGGTTGAAATGGTCGGGATGGAAATGAGACGCTAATATATATAATGTTCCCGCGCGATTAAGCAACTTCTCGTGTACGAACCCTTTGTCAGGTGACTTTCCCGTATCCTTGAAATAATCGATCAGGATGGCAAAGCCGTCCGCCTCGATCGCAAAACCACTGTGATAGATATATGTCAGTCTCATTTCTACATTCCTTTCTTTTTATAAACAAAACACGGAAAGCAGCATTCTTGTTGCACAAAGATAAAATTCTTCTTTTCGATATGAAAGGACATTAATAGTTAAGAATATTTGTTTTTTCAAAATAAAAACAAGATATTTGGCGCATCATTCGCCTATTGGATGACAACAACCTAAAACCATATAACTATGGCAACATTTATCAATCCTTTTGTAGATAGGGGCTTCAAGCATCTCTTCGGACAAGAAGACAGTAAAGAACTCCTTATCGACCTGTTGAACGGCCTGTTCGAAGGTGAACGGTTAATCACGGAATTATCTTTTTTGAATGTAGAAATGCCGGCGGAAAGTACGGACGGGCGTGCGGCAGTTTTTGACTTGAAATGTAAAGACAAGGATGGACGTATTTTTATTGTCGAAGTACAAAATGCTCCCCAAACTTATTTTTATGAACGAGGATTATACTATCTTTGTCGTATTATCAGTGGTCAGGACCGACGTGGAAATGGTTGGAGGTTTGAACTTTATCCGGTATATGGTATTTTCCTGCTGAATTTTAAATCCGGAAAAACGGATAAAGTGCGTACCGATATCGTATTGGCAGATCGTGAAACAGGAAAACAGATGAGTGAAACGATGCGCCAGATCTATTTGGAGATGCCTTTCTTTAATAAAGAAGAGGCTGAATGTAAAACGAGTTTAGATTATTGGCTTTATACATTAAAGTATATGGAGAAGTTGGAGACATTACCATTCAAAGGCCAGAAGCAGCTATTTGAAAAATTGGAAAGGTTAGCAAAAATAGTCAACCTGAACAAGAAGGAACGTATGGAATACGAAGAAAGCCTCAAAATATATCGGGATAATCAAGGCGTATTAGATTATGCAATAGAGAAAGGATATATGGAAGGGGTAGAAAAAGGTATAAAAGAAGGTATCGAAAAAGGCATGGCAAAAGGAGTCGAAAAAGGTATGCGTCTTGCTGCAACCCAAATGAAAGCACAAGGTTTAGATGTGGCAACTATCATGAGCGTTACCGGCTTGGATGCTGCAACAATAGATTCTTTATAGAAGAAATATTAAAAAAGCGCCTGTTCGGATTGTTGACAGGCGCTTTTATGTTATTACTGATATACGAAGAGCTCTGGAGAAGTCTTGAATATTATAATATTATCTCCAACCGCTCCATCATCACCCCTGTCTTCCGGCGTGCATCGACCACATCCAGTCCGCGAGCCAGCAGCACGGCCATACGGCGGTGTCCGTGGACTTCCGGTTTGCCGAAGAAACGCATCTGTGTGTCCGGTTGTTCCAGGACTTTATCCAGATTGCCTAATGAAAGCTGTTTGCTGTCCCCTTCGACCACTACGGCACGCGAAGCACCGGCTCCGTGGAATGCGATATTCGGTATCGGCAAGCCCAATACCGCGCGGGCATGCAGGGCGAATTGCGAAAGATCCTGCGTGATCATCGTGACCATGCCCGTGTCGTGCGGACGGGGAGATACTTCGCTGAAGATCACCTCTTCGCCCTTAACAAACAACTCGACACCGAAGATACCACGTCCGCCGAGCGCTTTCGTTATCTTGCCCGCAATCTCGCGCGCTTTTTCTTTTGCCACAGGGCTCATGGCCTGGGGCTGCCAGGATTCGCGATAGTCGCCGTCGACCTGCACGTGTCCGACCGGTTCCAGGAACGAGGTGCCACCGATATGGCGAACCGTCAACTGCGTAATCTCGTAATCGAAATCCACGAACCCTTCTACGATAACCTTGCCGGCACCGGCGCGTCCGCCCTCTTGCGCATAATGCCAGGCACGGTCGATATCTTCTTCTTTGCGGATCACGCTCTGCCCGTGGCCGCTTGAGCTCATGATCGGCTTAACGACACAAGGCATTCCGATTGTTTTTACAGCTTCTATGAACTCCTCTTCCGTTTCGGCAAAGCGGTAAGGCGAAGTCGGCAGGCCCAATTCTTCCGCTGCCAGGCGTCGGATGCCTTCGCGGTTCATCGTCAGCCAGGTGGCGCGGGCGGTCGGGATGACGTGGAATCCTTCTTTTTCCAGTTCCATCAACGTCTGTGTCGCGATCGCCTCCACTTCCGGAACGATATAATCAGGCTTTTCTTTTTCTACGATTTCGCGCAATGCTTCTCCGTCCAGCATCGATACGACGTATGAACGGTGTGCAACCTGCATCGCCGGAGCGTCCGGATATTTGTCCAGCGCAATCACTTCCACTCCGTAACGCTGCAACTCGATTACAAACTCTTTTCCTAATTCGCCGGAACCGCAAAGCAAAACTTTGGTCGCGGTGGCCGATTTTGGTGTCCCTATTGTTACCATATTATATTAATGTTATATATTTCTTTCGTTTGGGGATGCAAAGGTACGTTAATCTTGGCAATAGAATGAAATGAACCGGTAAAAAGTATTGCCGGATGGCAGGATAAAAATGGATGGCCAAAGTTGGCTGTTAGGGTGAAATGGTGTATTTTCGTCATCTGCAAACAAGTAAATACGGAATTATGGAATACATAAATATAGACTCTTCAAAACATTCCCTCTATAGCCCATTCAAGAACCTTTATTCGATCAGCTTCCCCATTTTCGAGCAGAGAACGGAAATGCAGCAGGAAAAGGCTTTCGCTTCTACCCGTTATCATTTGGCCGGATACGAAGAAAACGATGTCTTTATCGGGTTTATCTCTTACTGGGAGTTTGACGGATCTGTTTATATAGAGCATTTTGCCGTTAACCGGGAATTGAGAGGTGCGGGATACGGAAGCGCCATCTTGCGTGATTTCATCCGGTCGACGGAAAAGATCGTCCTGTTGGAAATAGATCCGGTCGTCGATGAGGTTTCGGAAGCGCGCTTGAGGTTCTATAAAAGATGCGGTTTCCATGAAAATCCCTATCCGCACACTCATCCCCCTTATCGCGACGGCTATCATGCACATCCTTTAGTCATCCTTACCACCCAACGGGCGATAACGGAAAAGGAGTACCAGACTTTTTATAAGGAGCTGACTGATGTTGTGATGGATAAGAAATAGCTGGAAAATAAATAGAAAAGATAGAGCGTATGAATGTCGAAGAATTTAGAGAATATTGCCTCTCATTGAAAGGCGTATATGAGAAGATGCCCTTCCCGAATGTGGCGGATAAGTACAGCCGGGATGTCCTGTGTTTTTATGTGGGAAGCAAGTGGTTCTGTTTTGTAAATATCGAAGTGTTTGACTTTTGCTGTATCAAATGCAATCCTGACGAGTCGGGAGAGTTACAGGCCCGGTATTCCGGCATAACTCCCGGTTGGCATATGAATAAGAAATATTGGATTAGCGTTTATTTCAATCAGGATGTTTCGGACAACAAGATCAAAGAACTTGTAAAAGACTCATATGATATTGTCTTTCAGTCTCTCTCCAAAAAAGAAAAAGAAGCATTCTTGATATAATGTATAGGGAGATGTTTTTGTCGATGTAGGAGATAATTAGGAAGGATGAGCATCCTAAATTAGTTCACCTCCCACTTAATCCTTGTCCGACCCGGGTCAAACAGTTGTTCGACACTCGTCAGACAGCTGTCCGACCTCCGTCAAACAGCTGTTTGACCCGGGTCGGACAAGAATTGGATGGGAGGCGGCCGGAATTAGGTGCCGGGACAATTGGAATTACAAGGCAGTTGGCTGGTTTTTCTACGGCAGGCCGCCGGTCTGATGTAGGAAGTCCGCTTCTCCCGGCCTTGCATTGGGTTGTTAATATATTGTAATAATCAGTACTATGTGATACAAGGTATTTTGTTAGGACCTATATTTGTGGCAATAAATAACAAAATAGTTTCCTTTTTGTGTAACGATTTTTCAAAATGTTCGTCTAATAGATAAAAGCAACTACAAATATCATGATTCATCTGGAAGGAATTAACAAAACGTATTTCAATGGTGCACCGCTGCACGTCTTGAAAGGCATAGACTTGGATATAGAAAAGGGAGAGATGGTCTCTATTATGGGAGCATCAGGATCGGGAAAATCCACCTTGCTGAATATTTTGGGAATACTGGATACATACGATACGGGAACTTACACCTTAAACGGGCAGTTGATCCGCAATCTGAGCGAAACCCGTGCGGCAGAGCTGCGTAACCGGATGATCGGTTTCATCTTCCAGTCCTTTAATCTGATCTCATTCAAGAATGCGATGGAGAATGTCGCTCTGCCCTTGTATTATCAGGGAATAAACCGCAAGAAGAGAAACGCGATGGCG
The DNA here is from genome assembly GCF_003479205.1 of Parabacteroides sp. AF17-28. Taxonomy (NCBI): domain Bacteria; kingdom Pseudomonadati; phylum Bacteroidota; class Bacteroidia; order Bacteroidales; family Tannerellaceae; genus Parabacteroides; species Parabacteroides sp. AF17-28. Next base: position 68,703 of record NZ_QUGV01000019.1, read on the forward strand.
ATGGAATATCTGGATATGGTCGGCCTGAGAGACTGGGCGGAACATATGCCGAGCGAAATGTCCGGCGGACAGAAACAGCGTGTCGCCATTGCCCGCGCCCTGATTGCCAAACCACAGGTGATCCTGGCGGACGAACCGACCGGAGCGCTCGACAGTAAGACGACAGTCGAGGTGATGGAACTTCTCCGTAATGTAAACGAGGAAGGGCTGACGATGGTAATCGTCACGCACGAACAGTCCGTGGCAGATGCCACAGACCGCATTATCCGTGTGAAAGACGGCCTGATAGAAACAATCGAAAAAGGACGGGGCCATGTTTGATTTTGACAACTTCCGCGAGATATGGAGCACGATCAAAAAGAATAAGCTCCGTACGTTCCTGACCGGTTTTTCGGTGGCATGGGGCATCTTTATGCTGATTGTCCTGTTAGGCGCCGGAAACGGGATGAAGAATGGGATCATGTCTAACTTCCGTAACTTCAGTTTGAACCGGGTGGAGACATGGCCGCGCTACACAAGCAAGCCCTATCAGGGTATGCAGACGAACCGGCGGATCGAATATAAAGATGAAGACCTGATCGCCATACCGCGTGAAAACCCCGAAGTGGATTTGATTACGGCAAGCATCAGCCGGGGCGATACGCTTTCGTATGGCGAAGAATATAATGCCTACTCCCTGAACGGCGTACATCCGTCAAAGGCTATCATTGACAATATCAAGATGACGGTTGGCAACGGGCGTTTTATCAATGATATAGACGTGCGGGAAAAGAGGAAAGTGATCGTTCTCAGTCCCCGTATGAAAGAGGTACTCTTTAAAGGGGCTGACCCGCTCGGCAAATATGTGAATGCCGGAAGTGTCGCTTACCAGGTGATAGGCGTCTATAAAGCGGAGGACAATGACAACAACGCTCCGGCCTATATCCCTTTCAGTACGGCCCAGACTTTATACAATGCCGGATATGGGCTGGATGACATCATCTTTACCATTAACGGTATTTCCACGCAAGAAGAATATGACGCTTTTGAGAAACGTTTCCGCCAGCAGATGGGGCTGCGCCATAAGTTCGATCCGGAGGACCGGAGGGCGATCGGTATGTGGAGCACACTCGAAAACTTTATGATGTTGAACGGTATGATGAACGGTATCGCCCTTTTTATCTGGGTGATCGGTCTCGGAACGCTGACGGCCGGAATCGTGGGGGTGAGCAATATCATGTTGATAACGGTGCGTGAACGGACAAGGGAGTTCGGTATCCGGAAAGCGATAGGGGCGACTCCCTTTTCGATCCTGAAACTGATCATTGTCGAGTCGATCCTGATTACGGCGGTGTTCGGCTATTTGGGGATGGTGTTGGGAATCGGACTGACGGAAGGAATCAATGCCGTTATGGAAATGATGAATGCCGGAAAGAATGTTTCGCAGGATGATATGAGTATCTTCCTGAACCCGACGGTAAACCTGAGCGTGGCCTTGTCCGCTACGGCTCTGATTGTGGGTGCCGGAGTGCTGGCAGGCTATTTCCCGGCACGTAAGGCAGTCAAGATTACGGCTATCGAGGCGATGCGAGAGGAATAATTCATAATTCAAAATTCATAATTCAATATTATGTTCATGTTTGATATAGATCGTTGGGTGGAGATATGGGTGACGATCACCCGTAATAAGACCCGTAGCATACTGACCGGTTTCGGCGTGTTCTGGGGAATCCTGATGTTAGTGATTCTGTTGGGCTCCGGTAACGCGTTTAAGAACGGGGTCATGAAGAATGTAGATGGTTTCTCGACCAACTCGGCTTTCTTCTTCTCGGAACGGACCGGTGAACCCTATAAAGGATATAAGAAAGGCCGCTACTGGCAGATGCGTAACCGCGATTTGGAGACGATACGCCAGCGGGTGAAAGGTGTTCGCTATCTCTCGCCGATGATTATGCAGTGGGGCGGACAGAATAATGTCGTAAGAGGACAGAAAGCCGGTACTTATAATGTGCGTGGCGTCTACTCCGAATATTTCAATATCGAGACGCAGCATATCCTGGCTGGACGCCTGCTGAATGAAATCGACATGATCGAGCGGCGTAAAGTGTGCCTGATCGGCAGTATTGTGAGGGAAGTACTCTTTGCTCCCGATGAAGATCCGATCGGACAATATATACGGGTGAACGGTATTTATTACCAGGTGGCCGGCGTGATCAAGCCGAAGCCCCGCGCGCAGATCGGCGGACGTACGGAGGAGAGTGTGATGCTCCCGTTCAAGACGCTCCAGCAGGCTTCCAACCAGGGCGATAAATTCTGGTTCCTGTGTGCGACGGCCGACGATGGTTATCCCTGCGACAAGATGGTGGAAGACATAAAGACCGTTTTGCGTTCGCAGAACGAGATTTCGCCGACGGACGAGCATGCGATCAGCAGTTTCACCATCGCCAAGCAGTTCGAGACGTTCGACCTCTTGTTTACCGGCATTAATATCCTGGTCTGGCTGGTCGGTATCGGAACATTACTGGCGGGTATTATCGGTGTCAGTAATATTATGATGGTGACTGTCCGGGAGCGGACACGCGAGATCGGCGTACGACGTGCTCTCGGGGCAAAGCCGTTCGATATTATTTCGCAGATCATGAGTGAGAGTCTGCTCTTGACTTCTCTTGCCGGACTGATCGGATTGAGTGTCGGGGTCTTCCTGCTCGATGTGGTGAATAATGCCCTGGCAAGTGGCGGAAGCGATTCGTCGAACGGCACGTTTTTCTCCAATCCGGAGATTCATATCGGGACGGCGGTGGCGGCTACGGTTATCCTCTTGTTCAGCGGCTTGATGGCGGGGCTGATCCCTGCCTGGAGGGCGATGCAGATCAAGGCTATCGATGCAATCAGAGAAGAATAAAAGCAATTAAAAATTGAAAATAAGATATCATTATGAAGAATCGTATCGTAAAAAAAATCCTGCGGATCATATTCCTGGTACTTGTAGGAGCAGCAGTTATCGGCACTTTCTACTTCTTATGGAAGAAAGCACAGCCTGTCATTACCGTCTACGAAGTGGTAACCCCTTCCCGGGACACGATTGAGACGAAAACAGTGGCAACCGGAAAAGTGGAACCCCGCGACGAAGTGCTTATCAAGCCGCAGATGTCGGGTATCATTTCCGAATTGCTGAAAGAAGCCGGACAGATGGTGAAAGAAGGAGAAATCATCGCACGTATCAAGGTGATTCCCGAAATGGTCCAGTTGAACAGTGCCGAATCGCGCGTACGGGTTGCCAAGATCAGCCTCGACCAGATCAGCGCCACTTTCAAGCGTGACGAAGAACTGCATAAACAAGGGGTCATCTCCAAAGAAGATTATGAAACCTCCCTTGCCAACTATAAGAAGGCGCAGGAAGAGGCCGAGAATGCACAGGACGCTCTCGAGATCATCCGTGAAGGTATTTCCAAACGCTCGACTGCCTCCAGTACGACACAGGTGCGCTCAACGATTACCGGTATGATTCTGGATGTGCCTATCAAAGTGGGTAACTCGGTGATCCAGTCTAATACCTTCAACGACGGTACGACAATCGCTACGGTAGCCGATATGAACAATATGATCTTTAAAGGAAAAGTGGACGAGACGGAAGTTGGCCGTATCAACGAAGGTATGCCGATCAAACTGACAGTCGGCGCCATGGAAAGCCGTACGTTCGACGCTATGCTGGAATATGTGGCACCGAAAGGCGTGGAAGAGAACGGCGCCGTGTTGTTCGAGGTGAAAGCTGCTGTGCAGATACCGGCTGATGCCTTTATCCGTGCCGGCTACAGTGCGAATGCCGAGATCGTGTTGAAGCGTGCGGAGAATGTTTTATCCGTGCCGGAAAGTTGCGTCGAGTTTAGCGGCGATTCCACCTTTGTCCAGGTCGTGACACAGGAAAAGCCGGAGCAGAAGTTTGAAAAGCGTGCCGTACAAGTGGGATTGTCCGATGGTATCAGGATTGAGATCAAGGATGGCATAACCGAGAGTGATAAGATTCGCGGTGCGATAGCCGATCCGGCAAAGAGATAAAAACGGATACTACCGATTATAAATATGAAAGCAATGAGAAATCAATTGATAATAGCAACAGCTTTACTCTTCTCGGGTTCTTTTGCCTGGGCGCAGGAACCGGCCAAACAATGGTCTTTGGAAGAGTGCATCCGCTATGCGATCGAACATAACATCGATCTGAAGCAGCGGCAACAGGAGCAGGCAAGCCGTGAAGTGGAACTGAACACAAGCAAGTTCAGCTGGTTGCCCGACCTGAATGCCAACGTCGGACAGAACTTCGACTTCGGCCGTTCCCCGTCCAAGACCGGCGTCATTGTGGACCAGAACTCAGCCAATACTTCGGCTTCCATTTCGTTGAGCATGCCGATCTTCGACGGTATGAGAATCCCGAACGATATCGCCGCCCGCCGGCTGGACCTGAAAGCGGCTGTCGAGACGTTGAACAAGGCAAAAGAGGACCTCTCGATCAATATCGCATCCTATTATTTACAGGTATTATATAATAAGGAAGTACAACGGATCGCCGAATTGCAGGTCGCGCTAAGCAGCGAGCAGGTGACGAAGACCGAAGCCTTGGTGAAAAACGGTAAAGTGCCCCTTTCCCAGTTGTACGATATGAAAGCGCAGTTGGCAAAAGACGAAGTTTCCCTGACGGAAGCCAATAACAATGTCAAGTTAGCTTTGCTCGACCTGACGCAGAGTCTGGAGCTGGAACGCGACGGCGAGAACTTCGATATCGTCGTTCCCGAAACCGGGGATGCCGTTGAAGAGTATATGAGCAGTATCTTGCCTCCGGACAATATCTATGATCATGCCGTCTCTTTCAAGCCGCAGATCAAGGAGCAGGAATACCTGCTGGAAAGCCAGAAGAAGATGTTGAAGGTGGCGCAGGCCGGTTATTATCCGAAGTTGAATTTCGGAGCCAGCTACAGCAATGGTTACTACCATTATTCAGGTGATGGAGATTATGATAATATCGCATTCAGCGACCAGTTGAAGAATAACGGGCGTAAGACAGTCGGTTTCAGCCTGAGCATCCCGCTCTTCAACCGTTTCCAGGTCCGCAACAGCGTCCGTTCCGCCCGTATCAACATCCGCAACCGCGAGTTGATGATGGAGAATACGAAGAAAGCTTTGTATAAGGAGATCCAGCAGGCCTACTATAACGCAACGGCCTCCCAGGAGAAATATATCGCATCCGACAAATCGGTCATTGCCAGCAAGGAAGCCTTCTCGTATGCCGAAGACCGCTATGCCGCCGGCAAGAGCACCGTTTTCGAATATAGCGAAGCCAAGACGAAGTATGCGCAGAGTTTGTCCGAACAGGCACAAGCCAAGTACAACTTCATCTTCCGTGCCAAGATCCTGGACTTTTATAACGGTACACCAATAACACTATAACATTATTTAGGTTAGACACATTAGACACATTTGTTGATTGTTTGTTTAAAGGGGGGTCTCCGGGATGGAAACCTCCCTTTTTGTTCTTATATTTGTCCGGTAGATTATGGGCTTTTGTAAGTAAATCTATTATTAATACCAACAAAAACATATATGAATAAAAAATCTGTAACACTTGTTTTTCTACTATTGGTATGGCTGGGTGTAGATATGGCCTGTGCCCAATATCAGCCAGAACATTACCGGGTTTTCTCTCCTGACAGAAAGTTAGTGATGGGGATACAACGGCATAATGATGGTTTGTTGACCTATACTTTTGCTGTGAATGGAGAGGTACTAATCAAAGAATCTCCATTAGGCTTTCGATTGGAATCAGAGGAGACGGTTCCTTCTTCCGGTTGGAAAATAGAGAACGTCTCTGACCGGGAAGTCCGGAATGAATGGAAACCACTTTGGGGAAAACGGGCTGTGGTCGAAGATCATTTTAATGAATTGATGATCGATTTGCAGAATCCGGCCAGTCAACCGAAGTGGATGCAGCTGGTAGTCCGGGGATATAATGACGGCTTTGCATTCTGTTATAAAATACCGGAAGGCGAAGGGCAACGTGTAAATGTGCAGTCCGAATTGACTGCCTATAATTTTGCCGGGAATTATACGGCATGGTTCTATAACGGCGAGAATCATAATATAGGACCGGAAAAGTTGACGGAAACAGATGGAACCCGTTTGCCGGTAATGACCGTCAAGGCTGGTGATAAACATTATATGGCAATTCATGAAGCCTGCCTGGAAACAGGAGCACCTCTTGTCTTACAATCCAAAGGGGGCGAATCGCTTTTTTCGGTTGCTTCTAAGCCTGCCTGTTTGTCACCGGGGTATACTTCAGCCTGGCGTGTCGTTTTGTATGGGACGACTCCGGGCACGTTGACCGATTCCCATTTGTTGGAGTTGCTTAATCCGGATCCCGATCCTTGTTATGACTTTTCGTGGGTCAAGCCGGGATTGGCAGTTTGGGACTGGCGTATCAACGGAGCTGTGTGGGATGGTTTTACGTATGGAATGTCTTATCCATCCTGGACCCGTATGGTCGATTTTGCAGCTGAACAGGGATTTAAGTATTTAGTATTGGATGCTAATTGGTACGGACCTGAGTTCGAATCGGATTCTGATCCGGTCAAAGGTGAAAAAGCACAAGATGTCCAACGGCTGTTGGGGTATGGAAAACAGAAAGGCGTCGGAATCTGGCTCTATCTGAATGATGTCGGAGGGAAGAAATTTCCGATAGAAAAGACGTTGAAGCAGTATGGTGAGTGGGGAGCTGCCGGGGTTAAATACGGCTTTATGAGCGGAACACAGGAAGAAAAGAATCAGTGGACGAAAAAGATTACTGAACTTTGTGCGCAAAACCACCTGTTAGTCGATTTTCATGACGGTCCGGTTCATCCCTATGGACAGATGCGTACCTGGCCGAATGCCGTAACACGCGAATATTGCCACGCCCAATTGGATGGACATCATGTGTTCGAACCTAAAACATTTGTGACGACTGTCTTTGTTAATATGGTTGCGGGTCCGGTCGATATGAACAACGGGATGTTCGATCTTCGTCCCGGACATACGACGCGTGTGGATGAGAGCCAGCCGGTTCCTTCTACATTGGTTTCGGAGGCTGCCCGTACGTTGATCACTTTTTCCGGTGTGACCATTTTACCGGATATTCCTGAATATTACCGAAAATATCCGGCATTGTTAAACTTCCTGTCTACACAGAAGATGCCGTGGAAAGAGAGCCGTACCTTGGCTGGTGAAATCGGGGAATATATCGTTATGATGAGGGAAACGGATGAAGCTTACCTTGTCGGTGCCGCTACGAATGAATCCGGACGGACGATAGATTTGCCTCTTTCTTTCCTGGAAAAAGGAAAATATACTGTCGAGGTTATTGAGGATGGCGACGATGCCCACTATCTGACAAACCGTGAAAGTCTGAAGGTTGCAACCCGACAACTGACAAACAATGATAAACTGACATTGAAGCTGGCTCCTGGCGGCGGAGCATGTCTTGTTATCAAGAAAAATCCATCCATGGGTGGGTCTGAGCAAGCTACTTTCCCGCTTGTTAGTCCGGCTCGGAAAATGAAGGCCGATATTAAAGTCGGAGGAAAGAATGTAGAGATCGATTTATTCACGGATGGTGGAAAAGTTGTAACAGCAAAGACTTTGCAATTTTCTTTGGATGAAAATATTATGAAAGGTAATTGGCAGGTCTCCTGCCAAAAGAGAGAATCGATCGATCAGACCTGGCATCCTATTTACGGAGAACGTTCTGTTGTGACGGACCGGTATAATGAAGTGGCACTTACCCTTCAGTCGGATAAGAACCGGAAAGAGATCGTTTTGTATGTACGTCTCTATGATGAAGGATTAGCATTCCGTTATGCATTCGATAAGTTGGATTTCTGGAACCGTACAGTAACCGATGAGAAAACGCAATTTTTGTTTCAGGAAGATTGTAAAACTTGGGTGACCGGTATGGCGCAAGGTGCTTATTCCGAAACGAAGTTGAGTGCGTTGAGAGGGGCTGCCGATCGTCCGCAGGTGATTCAGGTAAACAATAATTGTTTTGTGGCAATCGGGGAAGCTGCCCTTGTCGATTACTCCCGCATGAAGTTGGAAAAGAGTGAGACTGGCTTTGGGGTACAATCTGTACTGTCTGGAAAGGTTAATCTGGATATGGCTGGCTATCAATCTCCCTGGCGTTATGTGATGGTTGCCGGGCATCCGGGAAAATTGGTCGAAAATAATTATTTCGTCCTTAATTTGAATGAACCGAATCAAATAGCGAATACCAGTTGGATCAAGCCTGGACAGGTGATTCGTGAAGTAACGTTAACTACGGCAGGCAGTATGGCTTGTATTGATTTTGCAGCCGAAAACAATATAGCCTATGTGTTGTTTGATGCCGGTTGGTATGGGGCGGAAGAAGATGCCAAATCGGATGCAACTACCGTTACGATCGACTCGGCTCGTTCGAAAGGTCCGCTTGATTTGCCTCGAGTGATAGAATATGCGAATTCAAAAGGAGTTGGGATACTTGTTTATGTAAATAAAAAAGCACTGCATCAGCAACTGGATGAAATTCTGCCTTTGTATAAGAAATGGGGAATTAAAGGTGTAAAATATGGTTTTGTGAATGTGGGTGATCAGTATGCTACAGCATGGTTGCATCAAGCTGTGCGCAAAGCTGCCAAATATGAATTGATGGTTGATATCCATGACGAGTATAGGCCTACGGGCTATTCGCGCACGTATCCGAATTTACTGACCCAGGAAGGTATCCGTGGTGATGAGGAAAGTCCGTCGTTGGATCAGGCTATCTATACGTTGTATAATCGTATGATCTGTGGAGCGGGTGATTACACCAATTGTTATTTTGCGGAAAGAGTTACAGGAAAGATGGGGGGACGTGCAGCCCAATTGGCTAAATTGGTTGCTCTTTATAGCCCCTGGCAGTTTGTATATTGGTATGATCGCCCCGAGAAATCACCGAGACGGGCTGGTGGTGCAGGTTCTGCTGAATCTGTGATCAAAACAGATGCAGTAACCCGTTTCTATAATTCTATCCCGACAGTATGGGACGAAACTCGCTTTTTGGAGGGAGAGATGGGTAAATATGCTGTAGTTGCCCGTCGCTCAGGTTCCGATTGGTATGTTAGTATGTTGAATGCCGGAGAACAGCAACAAATCACCTTACCCTTTGATTTTCTGAAAAACAAGAAAGGCTATACCGCTACACTTTATTATCAGGCATCCGCAAAGAAAAAGGATGTTGTCGATATCAAGAATATCAAGTTGGATAACCGTAATGAGGTTACTATCGATCTGGTTGGGAATAGCGGATGTGTGTTGTATTTACGACAGAATATTTCTGGGCAGTAATAACAAAATCAGCGGCAGATAGTCTTTCAGTGTTATCCGCAATTGTTTTAATGCCTGCTGGATCCGGTAGTCAACGGTTTTGGGTGATACTTGCAGGATTTCCGCAATATCTTTATAGCTTTTATTCTCGAAGCGGTGCATGACAAAAGCCTCCCGATAAGTGGGGGGCAAGGCCTCCACTGCTTCTTTGATTCTTTTTTGCAGTTCCTCAAGTTGGTAGAAATCTGTATCCTGCAACATCTCCTGCATATTTTCGTAGAAGAGCGTGTCTGCCCTTAATTGGGATTGGTGGCGGACGATTTGGTTGATTGCACGATGATAGACTGTCCGGAACAGATATTGGCTTAATGACGTTTCGAAGGTTTGGGTTTGCCGGGTCTCCCATAACCATAACATTACGTCCTGAACGATTTCTTCGGCATCTTTTAGCTCTACAAACCTTGTCGCATAAGCGCACAGCATCGGATAGTATCTTCTGAACAAGATGCCATAGGCTTTTAGATCTCCATTCTGTATGGCTGAAAGTAAAAAGCGTTCGTCTGTGGTTTGTAGTATTTCTCCTTTCATATCTCTGGTCGCAAAGATAGCTTTTTTGCGATAGAAAAAAAATATTGAAAAAATATTCCCTTCTGTTTAGGAATCTTTCCGGTTTCTCTTGTCTACTATATAAACAAGCGATAAACTGGTATGGAAACACCTGATACAAATATGATAGAATATATTCTTCCCCGCTATTGCTCCGGTGAAGCGACAGAGGAAGAATGCCGGATGGTTGAGGAATGGATAAAGCAGTCGGATGAAAACTACCGGATTGCCAAACAGATCCATACCCTTTATTTAGCAACGGATACGATGCAGGTCGTGTCGGCGGTCGATACGGAGAAAGCCTTGTCTTCGGTTTGCCAAAAGATGAGCAAGGGCAATGAACATGCTAAAGTAACCATGGTTACTTGGCTGCAACGCGTTGCAGCGATTTTGTTTATTCCTCTTTTGATTGCTTTCGGAATACAAAATCTGAAGCCTCGTCCGGTTGAAATCGCCCAAATGATTGAAGTGAAAACGAATCCGGGTATGACAACAACAGTCGATTTGCCGGATGGTACCAGAGTTCATCTCAATTCAGAATCAAAACTCTCTTATCCCTCTTTCTTCGATAAGGACAAAAGAAGGGTTGCCCTGCAAGGGGAAGCGTTTTTCGAAGTACAGAAAGATGCGGAACATGGTTTTGTTATTTCTACCCCGCATGAAACGAAGATAGAGGTGCTGGGTACTTCCTTTAACGTCGAAGCGTTCGAAAAAGACGCTTTTGTCTCTACTACACTGATCGAAGGGAAAGTCCGCTTCGACTATATGAAGAATCAACGGTCTACGGCTGTTTTAATGAAGCCCGGCCAGAAACTGACCTATGATTCCTCTTCCTCCCGGATACAACTGATAGAAACGAGTGGCGCCTCTGAAATAGCCTGGAAAGACGGAAAGATCGTTTTTCTGGCGACCCCTTTGCCCGAAGCATTGCGGATGCTGGAAAAGCGGTTTAATGTGACATTTGTTTTATCCAACGATCGGCTTCGTAAGGAAGCTTTTACCGGGTCTTTCAGTAATCAGCGGTTGGAACGTATATTGGAAATCTTTAAAATATCATCTAATATCAAATGGCGTTATTTGGATACGCAGGATACCATGAATGAAAAAACGAGGATAGAAATCTATTAAAAATCAAGTAAACATGAGAAACAGACCTCCCTAAAGAAAAAACATCCGGAAAAATATTGGCGTATTTCCCCGGATGAAATGAGTTAACTTTAAAACGCTTGTTTGGCGACAAGCAGTAATAAATCATTTTTTTTAATCAGATCACTACAAAGTTATGCAAAAACATTTTAATACCCAACTGTTTTGGGTACCAGAGTCGCTTTGGTTTACCTTAAACAAAATTCCGCGAGTTATGAAATTGTATGTATTCTTGTTATTTTGCTCTATTAGCTTAGTTCAAGCCACGAATAGCTACGCTCAGAAGGCAACTGTTAACCTGGAAATGCAGAATCAGACTGTCCAGACTGTCTTGGATGAAATCGAGAACCAATCTGAATTTTCCTTCTTCTTCAACACTCGGCATGTCGACTTGAACAGGAGGGTTTCCGTTACCGCTCAAAAGAGCAACATCTTTAAAGTGCTGGATAATATTTTTGCCGGTACCAATGTGCATTATTCAGTGGTGGATAAGAAGATTATTCTTTCTGTTGAATCGATAGCAGTCCTCCAACAGGAAAAGAAAACGATATCAGGAGTCGTGAAAGATGAAAACGGTGAACCGGTTATCGGTGCCAACGTGGTAGAAAAAGGAACAACGAACGGGACGGTGACGGATGTCGAGGGACAGTATAGTCTTTCGGTCTCTCCGGGAAGTACGCTTTTGATTTCGTATATCGGATATAATAGCCTGGAAGCAAAAGTCGGTAAAGGGAATGTGATTAACGTTACACTCCATGAAGATACTAAAGTTTTGGATGAAGTTGTAGTTGTCGGCTATGGTTCTGTCAAGAAAGGAAATCTGACAACAGCCGTGACGTCTGTTAAGTCGGAACTATTGACAAATAGACCGTCTCAAACCATTACGGATGCCTTGCAGGGAGCCGTTCCGGGTTTGAGTATCGTACAATCGGGCCGTCCCGGAAGCGCTTCTTCGATGCAGCTGCGTGGTGCTACTTCGTTGAATGAAAGCGGATCGCCTCTTCTTCTGGTGGATGGCGTTCCGAGTGAATTTAATTACCTGAATGTGGATGATATAGAGAGCGTGACTGTTTTGAAAGATGCGGCCTCCGCTGCCATTTATGGTTCCCGAGCAGCTCATGGTGTTATTTTGGTAACGACAAAACGGGGGCAAGTAGGGAAACCTACTTTCCGTTATAATGGATCTATAGGTGTAAACACTCCGACTGATATGCCGGAAATGGTAGGGTCTGCCGAATATGCCAGGATTTATAACGAATCCCAGCGGAATATAGGGCGTAATGATGTCTATTCTGAAGATGACATACGGAAATTTGCAAGTGGTGAAGATCCTAACCGTTACCCGAATACGAACTGGTTGGATTTAATGTTTCAGAATAGTATCACAACCCGCCATTCTATTGCCGCAGCTGGCGGAACGGAAAGTGTAAAGTATTATTTGAGTGGAGGTTTTGACCATCAGACGGGGGTTATTCCTGAAGTGGAACATAATGTATTCAACGTGCGTTCCAATGTAGATGTACAGGTGACAAAAAAGTTTAATATCTCTTTTGACATGAGGTATATCTTACGTAAGAAAGATGAAGTTATCTCGATGGATAACAATATCATAGATGTGTATAAAATGAACCCGACCAACATCGCTTATTATACGGATGGGAGCTACGGATACAATCCGAAAGCAATTATAAATCCGATTGCCTATATACATGAGTTCGGGCATGACTTGTGGGATAAGCATGACGCTTCCGGTATTTTTAAGATGAGCTATGAATTTATCGATGGACTGAAGTTAACCGGGCTTGCCAATGTGAATTATATTTTTGGTAAGACCTCCACGTTTGGGCGTCAGATCGCTTTTACGGATTTCTTTACAAAAGAGGTGACAACCAAAGGCATCAATTCGATGAAGGAAGAACGTACTTCCACTGCATATTATAACTTGCAGGCATTGTTGACTTATCAGAAAACATTTGGAAAACATTCTATCGATGTTTTGGCGGGTTATCAGCAGGAAAATCAAAATTATGATTGGATCAATGCTTATCGGGATGGTTATCCGACAGATATCGTACATGTTTTGACAGGAGGGTCTAAAGATAATTGGAGTAATGATGGAAATGCAGAGCATTGGGCGATTGCCTCTTTTATCGGAAGTTTGAATTATGATTATGCAGGTAAGTATTTATTGTCTTTAAAAGTCCGTTCCGATGGTTCTTCCCGTTTTGCAAGCGGCCATCGTTGGTCTACTTTCCCGTCTGTTTCAGCTGCATGGCGTATTTCCGGGGAAAATTTCATGGAACCGACCTCTTCATTTCTGGATGACCTGAAGGTCCGTGCCTCTTGGGGTAAAACCGGAGCTTCTTCCGGATTAGGATTGTATCCGAGTTATACGACGATTGCGATGGGGGGCGTTGCATTGAATAACTCTTATGTACAGACGGCCTATTTGAAAACGTTGGGCAATACCGATTTGGGTTGGGAAAAAACGACCATGTTCGATGTGGGGGCCGATGCTTATTTCCTGAAGAATCGTTTAGGGGTAACGGTTGATTATTACATTAAGAATACGAACGAAATATTGATTGGTTTACCTGTCCCTATGGAATATGGTTTCGGAAAACCTAACGTGAATATCGGGGAAGTTGAGAATCGCGGTTGGGAATTGGATTTGAGCTGGAATGATAAAATAGGGGAAGTTAGCTATGGTATCCAGGCCAATATTTCAAATAATAAGAATAAAGTTTTGGATTTGGGAGGAACAGGCCCTTGGAAAGACGGTTATACTGCTGAAGGACTGCCGATGAAATCTATTTATGGATATGAAGCATTGGGATTCTTCCAGTCGGAAGAAGAGATCGCCAATTCTCCATTCCAGAATGTGAAAAATAAACCGGGTGACATCAAATATAAGAATCAGAATAATGATGACAAGATCGATGGTGACGACCGTGTCGTTATCGGTGATCCTAATCCGCATTATTTGTATGGCTTACGTTTGAACGCTGCTTGGAAAGGATTTGATATTAGTATGTTCTTCCAGGGAATCGGGAAAAAAGATTATATCATGAATGGTCCGGGTATTCGGCCTTTAAGTGATAGTGGCGGTGGTCCGGTGTTTGAACATCAGTTGGATTATTGGTCAGAAGATAACCGGGATGCAAAATATCCGCGTATTTTGACATCCGACCAAGCTTCTTTCAATTATGAGAATTCGGATTTCTGGAAGATCAATGCCGGATACTTGCGCATGAAGAACCTGCAGATTGGATATAATTTCTCAAATAAGTTATTGAAAAATTCGGGCTTTTCTAATTTGCGTCTATATTTTTCGGCCTCCAATTTGTTTACGATTGACAATTTTGTTCCTGGGTATGATCCGGAAACCTCTAATGCATATACATATCCTTTGTCAAGGACTTATTCTTTTGGTTTGAATGTTCAATTTTAAATGATATACGACAATGAAAAAGATCAAATATTTATGGATGTTATTGAGTTTGGTTGTAATAGCAGGCTGCGATGATTTTCTGACTACGCCTCCACTTGACCAGATTACGGAAGACTCTTGGTGGAAAGATGAAAGCCAGGCAAAAATGATGGTGGATAATTGTTATGTCCATCTCTATAATGACGATGGCGACAATCTTCTTGTTTTCCGGGATGGATTTACAGACAATGCTATTTGGAGTGGAAATGCAGTGATGGCAGACGGCTCTATGACAGCTTATACGGGAAAAGTGAAAAATGAATGGAAATATTCTGCAATCGTTAATCTGAACTATGTACTGGAAGGATTGGAGAAAGCGAGAGAATCCATGAGCCCGGAACGATATGATCATATGCGGGCGGAAGTGCGTTTTATCCGCGCATTCCTGTATTACGACATGTTATTCTATTTCGGAGATATTCCGTTGGTAACGAAAGTTTTGACGATTGATGAATCCAGGGAAACATCCCGCCAGCCCCGTGAAGAGGTTTTGAATTTCATTTTGACGGAATTAGGTGAGGTATTAGTGGATATTAAAAAAGATCCTTCATCTGAAACCGGGCGTGTGAATGAAAATGTGGTGAAGGCTTTCCTGGCCCGGATTTACTTGCACGAAAGGAGCTATGATAAGGTCTTGGAATATACAAAGGCGATTATGGATTCCGGTAAATATGGTTTATACCGGGCGTTTGACGGCGACAAGGAAAAGAACAGTTATGAAGAACTGTTCCGTCCGCAGGCTGATGGAAACAATAATGAAATTATTTTCGAGAAACAATATGCTGCTCCGTTGAAAGTGCATGCTTTGAACCGTAACTTATCGCCTGCCTCTTCAGTCTATTTGGGTTGGACAGGCTTGCGGCCGCTTCAAAATCTGGTAGATGAATATGAGTGCCTCGGCGGCCATGCGACAAGTGAGTGTGAAAGACTGAATTGTCCGTATTTGCACATGAGGGAAGAAGTCTCTGCAAACGGCGGGTACGGAGAATATGAATATCGCGATCCTCGTTTGAAATCCACTATTATAACTCCGGGATGGGAGTGGAAAGCGAATGGTGTTATCAGGTCTGTTTTTGGTGTTGAAGATCCTAATAATAAAGATTATATACAGAAAAATCCTTCTTATACGGGATTCTTGGTGACGAAGTATGTTGATTTGGAAGGCGAAGAGGCTGACCGTGTTTTGGGAGGTAAGAATTTGAGTATCATTCGATATGCGGATGTGCTGTTGATGCGTGCCGAGGCCCTGATCGAGAAAAATGAGAATTTGGATGAGGCTGCCGCATTGATTAACGACGTGCGCGACAGGGCAAGATTGCCAAAAAATATACAGGTGACGAACCAAAGTGAACTGCGTGAGAAATTACGTCACGAACGTCGTGTGGAATTTGCCATGGAGGGACTTCGTTATTATGATATTATCCGTTGGAGAATCTGCGATAAAGTGAGAAATGGGGATATGTACGGCTTTGCCAAGATGACGGACTCCGGTAAGCGTGAGAATATCTTTATGGAAAAGCGGGTTTGGGATGATCATATGTATCTGTGGCCTATTCCGCAGGATGCAAGGGATTTGAATGAGAACCTGACTCAAAATGAAGGTTGGTAAGAATAGTTGGATAAAAACATCGATGTCCCGGAATCCGGTTCTTTTAGAGGAAGCGCCATTCCGGGACATTTTATTTATAAGAATGAACATATGAAGAAAATTATAATCCTATATCTGCTTTTATTTGTTTGTGCGTGGACGGGAAGGGGCATTACCCCCCGGTTCTCAACTGCCGGTTTTTATGAATTGCCGAATAGTGGGCGGTCGGTTTATAATATGAATGTAGCTTGGCGTTTCTACAAGGGTGATCTTGCTAATGCAAGCCAGGCCGGATTTATGGACTCGACCTGGCAGGTCGTCTCTCTTCCGGATGGAATAGAGCTACTTCCGGAGGAAGCCAGCGGGAATATTAATTATCAAGGGAAGGTCTGGTATCGGAAACATTTTCATGCCGGTATGGAGTGGAAAGGCAAAAAGGTCATGATTCATTTTGAAGGGATAATGGGAAAATCTGAAATCTGGATAAATGGCAAGCCGGTGAAGAAACATTATGGAGGATATTTACCGGTAATTGCAGACCTGACTCCCTGGCTGCAATATGGACAAGAAAATGTAATTGCTGTTTGTGCAGACAATAGCGACGATCCTTCATATCCGCCGGGCAAACCTCAACGGGCGCTCGACTTCTCTTATTTTGGCGGTATTTATAGGGATTGTTGGTTGATTACACATGGGAAGCTGTACATTACAGATCCCAATTATGAAAACGAGCCAGGTGGGGGAGGACTTTTCGTATCCTATCCGCAAGTCGGTGACAAGCTGGCAAAAATATCCCTATCCCTGCATTTGCGGAACGAATATGCACACAAGTGCAAAGGATCCGTTCTTTATACATTGAAAGACGGACGGGGAAATGTCGTTACGACAGGCAAGAAGGCCTATCTTGTCGATCCGGAGCAGGGCATGTCCCTTCTTTCGGAGTTGACAGTCAGGAATCCTTCTTTGTGGTCACCGGAATCACCTTCTCTCTATTGGTTGTCGGTTTGTGTGAAAGATGAAAAAGGGACAGTTGTCGACGGATATGAACAACGCATTGGGATTCGGCGCATAGAGATGAAAGGGGGGGACGGTCTATGGCTGAATGGCAAGCCTTATCCTGATAAGCTGATAGGGGGGAACCGGCACCAGGACTTTGCTGTCATCGGAAATGCTCTGCCTAATTCGTTACATTGGCGGGATGCATGGAAATTGAGAAATGCCGGGATGCGTGTCATCCGGGCTGCCCATTATCCGCAAGATCCGGCATTCTTAGATGCTTGCGATGAATTGGGATTGTTTTATATAGAGGCGACTCCAGGATGGCAATTCTATAATAAGGATTCGATCTTTGTGAAACGTGTCTATGATAACATTCGTAATATGGTCCGCCGGGACCGTAACCGTCCTTCATTATTGTTTTGGGAACCTGTACTGAATGAGACCGGTTTCCCTTTGGATTTTGCACTGCAAGCAAAGAAATGCGTGGATGAAGAAATGCGGTTCGAAAACGCCTACTCTGCTATTGATCCGGGTTCAAAGGGAAGTGAATCTTTTCCTGTGATCTATACCCACCCGCTGAGCATAAGCCCGAAAAAAAGCAGTGTCAGCGTTGATAAGGCCGATTCGTCAAAAGTATATTTCACCCGTGAGTTTGGTGATAACGTGGATGATTGGAGCGCGAACAACTCTTCAAGCCGTGTTTGCAGGTCTTGGGGGGAAGTTCCGATGTTGGTGCAGGCAGAGCATTATGCAGCTCCTCCTTATTCCTCTTATTTTACGACTATCGAAGCTCTTTGCCGTACGAGGCGCAATCATTTGGGGGGAACCCTTTGGCATTCGTTCGACCATCAGCGCGGATGTCACCCGATTGCTTTCTACGGGGGAATTATGGATGCTTACAGGCAACCGAAGACGGCCTACTATATGTTTATGTCCCAGCGCCCGGGTATGTTGAACCCCTCTTCACCGGTGGAAAGCGGACCGATGGTTTATGTGGCCCACCAAATGACACCTTTCTCACCTGCCGATGTGACTGTGTATTCGAATTGCGAAGAGGTGAGGTTGACAGCTTATGAAGGCGGGAAGCAATATACATGGAAACGCTCCTCCTCTTCCCTGAAGATGCCGTCACCCATCATCACTTTCAAGAATGTCTTTGATTTTATGGATACCAAAGCGTTGTCGCGTGCGGGAAAGCAGAAGGAGGTCTATTTGCTGGCAGAGGGCTTGATAGGGGGGAAGGTCGTGGCAACTCATAAACGGGTACCTTCGCGCAAGCCGGTAAGGGTGGGATTACGTATTGACAATGATGGTGTGCCTCTTCTGTCGGATGGTTCCGATATCGTGGTTGTCATAGCGGAGATCGTGGATCGCGATGGTGTCGTGAAGCGGCTGAATAATTTTGAGGTCCGCTTTTCAGTAGAAGGTGAAGGTGTCCTATTGGAAGATGAATCTGTAGGGATCAATCCTGTTCGGGCAAATTGGGGAAGCGCGCCTATCCTGTTGCGAACGACTACACGTCCCGGAAAAATAAAGATAAAAGCGGAGATATTTGGCAACGGTGTGAATGCCATCGAACCCGGAGAGTTAGAGATTGAATCCGTACAGCCCTCTATGAAGTTCATTTATAAGTCCTCTGAACTTATGCCGGTGAAACATCCGGTCAAGGGGATGCCGAATGCCGGGCGCCCTGAAAGTTCGGATGTACAAATGTTGCGGAAGGAAATTTCACGATTGCAAAAAATAATATCGGAAAAAGAGCTGAAAGAGGTTGAGATGCAACAGGAGAAGTTTGGGGAGAAAAGCAATTGAACTTTTATTGTTTCATATTTGGCAAATAGTGAATCAATAACGGGTAAACACCGGTCCTCTATTATATGTTACGGCTGTATTCTTTTCATGTCACAATTGTCTTCCTTCTATGTTACGGTTGGATTTCTTTTGTTTCACGGCTGTAACATGAATAGCGGGTAGGTACGGAGGGGGCACACATCCCGCATCGTTCATTCTATCTGCCGGGTTATTCATTCCTTTACGGCACTATAGCTCCATGAAGTACTGCACTTGTTGACACGGAGGGCGGTTCGCGAACCGCCCCTACGAGGACTGTTTGTTTCAAATATGTCAAATTATGAAACACGAGGAGAGCTATTTCAGGCATTTATCTTTTCAGCTTCCCTACAAACATCAGATTATTGTCATTTTCGTGCAACGAGCCTGCCAGCTCTTTCAGCTTCGCTTTGTCTTTATCTGGGCATTTTCCGGAGGTGAGATGGGTTTCGATCATTTTTGACAGGGCGCCCGGTTCTATATTAAACATGAACCAGCCTTTGTTGAAGTGGATGTTGTTTTATCTAAATAAATGTAACATATTGGGCTGAGCTCTTGATTTTATTTCGTATATTGCGTGGTGAAAATGTAATATTAATTAAATCATGAAGTTATGAAACGTATAGGTAGAATTAAATTGACTCAGTTGTCAAAAGTGGAACTTGAAAAAAGGGGAATGAATACTTTAAGAGGGGGGATGTCTCCTTGTTGTAATTGTACTTGCTTTTATGAGCCAGTCGGAGGTGCTTCTACGGCCAGTAATTTATCAGCGAATAATGTTAGCGATTTATCTGGTGTGATGGGACCAGGTATGGGAGGGGCTAATTGAAAATGCTTGTTATTTGTATAAAAGAGGGTACTGAAAATTTACCCTCTTTTATACTTTATGCTTGTTGATATAGGTGGGAAAAAGAGTCTGATATATCACTGTATTCCGAAGGTTCAGAATTAAAAAGTCGATATAGTGAACTGATATTATAGATGCAAAACCTGAACGGAGCATTATTCGCATTCATATAAGGAGTCAAATCTTTATACAAAAATATTTACATCTGATAATCTGTAGATATTTAGTTCATCTACTATTCTGATGATTCCGAGGTAAATGCTCCGTATAGTGGAATGGTCCATTGTGCATATTGAAATAAACTCGAATCTTCCACTTCGAAATAAGGACTTATATCCATGTATAAGAACTTTTGTGACAAGTCATACATGTTTTTCTCTAATTTCATGATTCTGTCGGCGTATTTCTCATAGAATGTAAATCTGAAATACACAATTTTCATGGAGGAATCAAAAGTGAAACTGAATTTAAATTGTTTTAGAAGGCTTATATCCTCCTGGTCTATGCCTTTGAAAGCACTTTTAACGATGGAGGTGACAAGTTTATTAAATGTATCCTCGTTTTTACAGATACAAGAGTTATTACAATGTCCGGAATTTTTTGGCCTAACGTCTGAGATATTTTTAGGTGTCAATTCTATATGTTTGGATATTTTAGTCGGAGTGACTTTGACATCAAAATAACGTGATGTTTGTGCAACCGCAAACGTGTTGCATAAAACGAAACAGATTATTAGTAGGATGTTTTTCATAATGTTTGATTATTAAATTCAACAACCACATCAATTTAAAAGCGCCCTTCGAGCTGGTATCACTACCCACCCGAAGGGCTAAAAGTGTGTCTAATTAAGGTCCTTTCCTGGTTAATCTTAGTTATTTACAAATAAGAAAGTTTCATTCGTTCGGTGCAACATCCCACCATACGCGAGTGTCGAAATTGTCCGGTCCCTGTGCAGCTATTGCAGCTTCGTAGTTGGGTACATTCGTGTTGTAATCATCCGGATAATAATGACGGCGGTACGGAACATGGGTTACTGTTGCTGCGCTACCCGGTTTCAACTTCGGCACGTTCAACCGGCGCCAGTCGGACCAAGCCTCGATGCCATCCTGCATAAAGTTGCCTAACCAGCGTTGCATCGCTATTTTTTCTATCTTTTGCTGATCTGACCCCGTGAATGCGATCTCGGGTTGAGCACAGTAAGCATCGACCTGGCTGTCCAATCCGTATTGGCCGAAGGAAGCAGCGATACCTGCCTTATATAATGCTTCTGCATCGGCATTTATCCATCCGCGGACGGCTGCTTCTGCCTGGATCAGCAAGATATGGGAGGGCGAAATGACCACCATCGGTGAATTTTGCTGGTAATAACGAGGATCGAAAGTAGCACAATCCGGGTAGTTTATGATTTCCGCCTGCGCAATACCGTAGGGGACACCTTCATATTTACCTTCGCTGTTCGGATCTGCATAAACATCTATACGAGGATCGTTGTAGGCAAGCAGCTGGTCCAAAATCGTTTTGGACGGGGCAAAGTCTTTACGACCGGAAACAACGATGTTGTCGTATAATGGATTCTGGTTTGCCGTTTCTGACAAATATTTATATTCCAGGCGGTCATCGTTGCTAACCATACCTCCGTCTGCATAAGCCTTTGCGAAACGGGCTTTTCCGGCTGCAGGGTCTACATCCGACAATTTGATAGCCATCATCATACGTATGGATGCATTGAACTTTTTCCAACGGGCGATATTGCCGGAGTACAGGATGTCGAACTCTTTATTCAATGTACCGGATTCGTCGAACTGGCTGTATGCTTCTGACAGATCTCGGTCCAGGTCCTCATAGATGAATTGCTGCGTATCGTATTTAGGAGTGAAAATACCTTCGTCACCTTTCACGGCTTCGGTGTAAGGTATCATTCCCAATATGTCCGTCAAATGCATATAGATGAATGCACGCAACGTACGGGAGGCGGCAATCTGGTTGTTTGCTGTTCCGAACAGAACCACATATGATTCGTTTGCTGTTTGTTCATCCGTATTCAACGAAATGATTGTATTCAGGTTACGGATCCGCTCGTAGTAGTAAGGCCCCGCGTTGAAGTCCGTCATGGCATATCCGGAATATTGGATATTCTGTCTTTCGGACAGGTATTGCGGATATAACTGGTTCCATGGGTCATACGTCCCGACCATCGTGAACAGGGGGGTAACTTTACATGCATATGTAAACAGGAAACGTGTATCCGGCATTGACGGGTTGTTGGGGTCGATGTTTGTGTCGCCGAAATCCCCGCAACTGCTAAATGTCATTAAGCCGGTTAATGCTATTGCTATAAATTTTATATATTTCATAATTCAACTCCTTATTAAGTTTAGAATGTAAGATTTACTGTAAGACCGAAAGAACGGGTAGAAGCTGCCTGTCCTCCTTCTATATAATTATAGGTTGCGCCACCTGATTCAGACGGGTCGATGTTGGGCACGCCGGAATAGATCAACCAAGGATTCTGTGCAACAAACGACAAACTGGCTTTCTTTATACCAGACTTTGTTTTGTCAAGGAAAGCAGTGGGAACGTCGTAGGTTACGGACAGTTCGCGCATTTTCAGGTAACTTGCATCATAAACATAATCTTCCCAGATCAGACTTTTGCGTGACTGGTAATAATAGTTAGCATCGACATAAGCCGTTACAGGTCTGTATGTCCCGTCGCCATTATCGACAACGCCATCCATACGGACACCACCGCCGTCGGCAACACTGTTACGGATCGGATTTCCTTTATCGTTCAGTCCGACTGTAGAGGTCAGCAATCCGGAACCTTCACCGAACATATTGGTCGCAGATGCTATTTCACCGCCGATCTGGAAGTCGAAAGAAGCACTTAACCTGAAGTTCTTATAACGGAGAGAAGTAGAGAAACCTCCGGTCAGATCCGGCTGGATATTACCTAATTCTTCCTGTGCGCTTGCATCGAGCAGCGGGGCGTAAGGGCCGTAAACATGGTTAGGATCGGAGCGTTCTGAAAGGATAATACGTCCTTCCGGGTCTTTCGCCCATGTGGAACCACGGATCACACCGATCGGTTTGCCGACTTCGGCATACGAGTAAACGCGTGTGCTCCAGCTCATCCAGTAGATCTGATATGTGTCTTGTCCTTCCACCAGTTCTTCCAGTGTATTTCTGTTTCGGGCAACATTGGCGTTGATATCCCACGTCCAGTCTCTTGTGCTGACCGGCGTGCCGCCTAATGAAAGTTCGATACCTCTGTTACGGATCAGACCTGCGTTCATCTTACGGCTTCTGTATCCGCTTGCGGGAGTCGTGTTCACGTTGATGATCTGGTCTTTGGAGTCACGGTTGTAGAAGTTGAAGTCTCCCCAGAAACGGTTTCCGAACATCTTGAATTCCGTACCGACCTCGAAAGAAGTTGAGATTGTCGGTTTGATATAAGGATCTTTCAGGTTCGTGTCGTTCCACAGGTTGGAGAGGGATCCGTATTTGATGACGTTGCCGTCAGCGTCTTTCAGCTTATAGGTCGGATATACATTGTATGCACTCATCGTAGAACCTACCTGTGCCATGGAGCCTCTTACTTTCCAGTAGTCCAGCCATTCAACATCTTTCATCCAGTTGTTGACCATTACAGCGGCCGAAAGGCCACCGTACAGGTAGCTGTTTCTATCCGGATGCAGCGTGGAAGTCCAGTCGTTACGCAGTGAGAAGTCCAGATAATAAGTATCGTCCCATCCGAAAGTACCGGTTCCGTAGATACTTTGTTCCTTCATGTCCGTTTTGGAGTTGCTACCACCGGCCAGACCTACGGAAGCAGCCGTACTGAAGAACTTATCGAGGAAAAGCCCGTCGCGTGTAAAGGCGCTTACTTCGTTATAGGTATAATTTCTGTTTTCAAGGAATAAAGCGGCGTCTACGGACAAGCGGTCGTCGAAGAAGCGGTCTCCCCATGTCAGACGTCCTTGTACCTGCATGTCGATCAGTGAGTTTTGTCCTTCGTTGTATTTGGACACTTCACCTAATACGTTCATCGGCATCTTGCCTTCGGTACGCTGGTTGCGGATATTACCGTTCATCTTAACACCGGCCTTGATGTTCCAGGGTAATTCCAATTGTGCGTCTGCGCTGAATACATTCCACTGGTATATATCCGTGTTGTTGATTTCATTATACAGGGCAAACGGGTTATCATGGAACTGAGGCGTCAGGTCTGTCGGGCTCGTAATGTTCCAAGAACGGAAAGAACCGTCCGGGCGTTTGTAGTCGCGTAACTGGCTGAGGTCGACATTCGTATGTCCCCATTGCTGGTATGAGTAAAGCACGTTACCAGCGCCTGAATAACCTTCAACTGCTGCGTTGTGGTTTTTCCGGTAGGTGTACTTGTAATCCAAAGAGATTGTCAATCTGTCCATCGGCTTGAATTGTGTCTTGGCCGAAAGGAAGCGGCGGACAGCGTTACTGTTGGGGGCTACACCGTCGCGTGCCGAATTGGTGAATGAGACGCGTGTCATGTAGTCTTTACCGGAACGAGCAAACGAAAGGTTTGTCGTGTTGGTGACTCCTGTGTCGAACAAATCGTTCAGGTTCATCTTGGAAGTCCATTTATCCGTCTTTCCGAACAGCGGGCTTGTCGGATCCCAAGCATACCAGGGAGCGTATTCACGTCCGTCCAGTTTCGGTCCCCAGCTGGCATCGTCGGCATAGTCGTAGTATTGAACGCCATCCAATGCTTGTAGGTAGGAAGGATGTCTGGCTGGATCATAGTGGAAGACGTCCATTTCTGCGTCTGCTCCGTAATAACCGCCTCCGTATTCTTTCTGGATATCATTGTGCAGGTACACTTTTTCAAAAGAAAGCGTGTGGCTTACATTGAATTCCGATTTTTCACCGGTAAGCCCTTTTGTCGTAATGATAATGGCTCCGTTTCCACCGCGTGAACCGTAAAGAGCTGTGGCTGCCGGCCCTTTCAATACGTTGACGGCTTCCACGTCGTCCATATTGATCGAGTTTGCATTGGTAATGATACCGTCCACAACATATAGCGGTTCGCTACCGCCTGCATCAGTCAACGAACTGGTACCGCGCAAGACGATCTTACCAGCGTCGAACTTGGCTCCCGAACCACCTAAAAAGCGGACACCGGCTACTTTACCGACCAAGGCGTTGTTCAAATCCGTTTGGCGGACAGCCTGCAGGTCTTCTGCTTTCACCTGTTGGGTCGCGTATCCTAACGATTTCTCTTTACGCGTCAATCCTTGTGCAGTGACTACTACTTCGTCCAGGAAAGCGACATCTGATTGCAGTACGACCGTGATAACCGGTTTCACTGCTACCTCTTGCGTTTTCATCCCGACGAAGGATATCTGGAGGATTTTAGCGTTTGCTGGAACCGACAGGGAGAAATTCCCGTCAACGTCTGTTATCGTACCAAGCGTGGTACCTTTTACTGCGACGGAGGCTCCTGGAATAGGTAAGCCGTCATCGCCTGATGTAACTGTTCCCTTTACTTGCGTATTCTGGGCAACAATCATACTGATTCCTATCAAAAGGAATTGAAAAATAATAATTAATTTTTTCATCATAATACACATTCTTATAAGTTAGACTAATCAATACACACTGACATATTAGTTACCATAGTCTTTGTAGAACTTAGTTAAAATACAATCAAACTAAGTAAATGGGCCCGTAATAATCATCAAACTGCTTCTCATAAACACATTTTTATATAGTTGAACACTCTTTTGTGGGCAAAAATATGTAAAAAGATTGTAACTACAATTTATTTGGACAAAAAAAGTAAGACAAGAATAAAAAAAATTAGCACTTCGTACATCGGCATTTATTAAACATTTACAATAGAACCATTGATTAGAGATTGTTTTTCATGATTTAAAGAACCTGACATCACCATATACGTATTATTACGTATCAGATCATACACTTAATCAATAACTTAGACAACAAGCACAGGGTTAACATTATAATTACCACATAAGAGTAAATTTTTATCAATAACATTAAAATACAAACATAGTTCTACAAAGACTTATGTTTATGAGTAATAAAAAAGACTGACTTATTTGTATAAAGCCAGTCTTTGATATGAATAGGGTAAGGTTAATATTAACGAATGAATAGCAATTCCCGGTATTTTGGCAATGGCCACATCTGATTATCAACCATCAATTCGAGGTCGTCTATATGGCTGCGTATCTCATCCAGATAAGGAGCGACCGTGTCGTGGTAAGCAATCGCCTTGCTGCGTAAGTCGGTGATGCGATTCGCTTTCTTGCGGGCTTCCACCATTTCGTCTGTCATCCGGGTCACGGCGTTGACGTGTTTTGATATATTACGTACCAGACGGCGCGGTTCGGTCGACAGTTCGTCATACTCTTCTTTGTCGAAAGTCTCCTTTAGCTTTGTGATGTTGCTCAGCAGCAAGGATTGATAGTGGAGGACGACCGGGATGATATGGTTCATCGACAGGTCGCCGAGGACGCGGGCCTCGATCTGTACCTTTTTAATATACATCTCCCATTTCACCTCGTTGCGGGCTTCCAGTTCCTTCAGGCTCAATACTCCCGTTTCCTTGAACATCTTGATGACTTCAGGCTTCAGGTAAGCGTCGTATTGCAACGGGACGCTGTTCTCGCAGTCCAGGCCGCGACGGGCAGCCTCTTCTTTCCATTCATCGCCATAGCCGTTGCCGTCGAAACGGATGGGTTTGGATTCCTTGATATAGGCTTTCAGTACTTCGAAAATGGCGGCTTCCTTGCTTTTGCCTTTTGCACGCAGCGCCTCTACATCTTCTTTGAACTGGCGGAGCTGGTAGGCAACGGCCGAATTCAGTGCCAGCATGGCCGAACCGCAGTTAGCCGACGAACCGAGTGCACGGAACTCGAAGCGGTTTCCGGTAAAGGCGAAAGGAGAGGTACGGTTACGGTCCGTATTGTCCAGCAACAGTTCGGGGATCTGTCCGAAGCCTAAGTGCAGGCGTTTCTTGTCGTCTACTTCGATGGCATCTTCGATGGAGCAGTTTTCAAACTTGTCGAGTATCTCCGTGATCTGTGTTCCTAAGAAGGATGAGATGATTGCGGGCGGGGCTTCGTTGGCTCCCAGACGGTGTGCGTTGGTTGCCGATGCGATGCTGGCTTTCAGCAGGGCGTTGTATTTATATACGGCCATCAGCGAGTTGACAACGAAGGTGATAAACCTCAGATTGTCTTCACGGTCTTTTCCCGGAGAGAAAAGGTTGATGCCTGTATCGGTCCCCATCGACCAGTTGCAGTGTTTACCGGAGCCGTTCACACCCATGAAAGGCTTTTCGTGAAGCAGCACACGGAAATTGTGGCGGCGTGAAACACGTTTCATGACCGACATCAGCAATTGGTTATGGTCGTTTGCCAGGTTGCATTCTTCATAAATAGGCGCCAACTCGAACTGGTTCGGGGCAACCTCGTTGTGACGGGTCTTGACCGGAATACCTAATTTGTAGCATTCCGTTTCCAGATCTTTCATGAACTCCTGTACCCGGGAAGGGATCGCTCCGAAATAGTGGTCGTCCAACTGCTGGTTTTTGGCACTTTCGTGTCCCAGCAAGGTGCGTTCCGTCAGTGACAGGTCCGGACGGGCGGAATAGAGGTCTTCGTCGACCAGGAAATATTCCTGTTCCCATCCTAAATATGTAATGACTTTGTTTACCTCTTCGTTGAAGTAGTTGCAAACGTCTTTGGCTGCTTCGTTCAACACTTCGATCGAACGGATCAGCGGTGTTTTATAGTCCAGCGCCTCACCTGTGTAGGCGATGAATACGGTCGGGATACATAAGGTATCGTCTACGATAAACGCAGGTGAAGAAGGGTCCCAGGCCGAGTAGCCGCGCGCTTCGAACGTATTGCGCAATCCGCCGTTCGGGAAGCTGGACGCATCCGGTTCCTGCTGGGCGAGCAGCTTGCCGCTAAATTCTTCGATCATGCCGCCGTTGCCGTCATGTTCCACGAACGCGTCGTGTTTCTCGGCTGTGCCGTCGGTAAGAGGTTGGAACCAGTGGGTGTAGTGCGTGACTCCTTTTTCCAGTGCCCACATACGCATACCGGCAGCCACATGGTTGGCTATTTCCCTGTCGATGGGCGTACCATTGTCGATTGCATGAGTAAGTGCCTTGTAGGTTTCCTTGGAGAGGTACTTTTGCATTGCCTTCCGGTTGAAGACATTTTCACCATAATATTCGGATACTTTCTGATTGGGAGTGATGGCTTCCACAGCCTTTCGGTTGGATGCTTTCTCCACTGCATTGAAGCGTGAGATTGACATACAGTTTGTTTTTATGTTATACCGCCCGCAAAGATACAAGCAAATCTTTATTCCATCTTTCACCCGGTAGTTAAAAATAGATGAAAGAGTGTCATAAAGGAAATAGTGGGTCAATATGCCAATGATAAATCATTAGTTATAGCTTATATTTGTCAAGTTTTGAATCTTCTGCAAACCTGACAAATTACAATAATCCCCCCTGCCGCAGGCTCTCTTTTGCCGTTGATTTCAATCAACGGGTTGCTAAGTTCCCGGCTTTGCCGGATTCCTCTGTGGGTTTAAACCCCTTTCAAATATCTACAGGCAATCTCTATTAAAGGGGCTAAAGCCCACAGAGGAAGAGGCTTTGCCTCTAAGCTCTAAAACCGTTCGTTAAAACGAAACGGCAAAAGAGAGCCTGCGGCAGAGGGGTTATTGTAAAAAACGCATTTTTTGAGCTCGAAAGGTCCCCTAATTCAAACAAATGTCAACCCACTTTTCAGCCGTCAAAAAGGGGCTTTTTCCTATGATCCGGCACCTTATCGCCATGAAGAGGGACTTTATCGCTCTGATCCGGAACTTTATTGCCCTGAAGTCGGACTTCATATAGTACGAAGTCAACCTTCAGAGCGATGAAGCGTTACTTCACGGCAATTTTCTGCGCACCTCACGGCAACAAGCTCCCCAAATTTCCTTTAGATATTTGGAACGCCGTCCGTTTTCGTTCGCAAATATTCGATTCTCCGGGAGTTAAGCTTTATCACTTTGCCGGTGTTTCCTGTTTTCGATAATCAAATTGCACGCTTTTGGGGATGGGCTCGGCACCTCATTTTCTCTGTTGTTACCTGAGTGGGTTAAAACCGTGAAAAAAGTCAATCCAAAATCGATCAAGATTTCGGACGAAATAGAAAAACAGTCGAAACAGAGGGTTAATGTATATTTTTCAATTTGCAGAAGGTCCAAAACTAAGAAATAATGAACTACCTCGTTCCCGCGCTCC